>JAEOSY010000658.1 GCA_016840125.1 Candidatus Helarchaeota archaeon
CTTATGTACATATGGAAAGTGTGATCTAACAAAGGGGATGCATGGTGCTTGCGGGATAGATCTAACAGCTCAACAAGCCCGAATCGTAATGATCGCGTGTGCTATTGGGTGTGCATGCCATGCAGCGCATGGTCGCCATTTAGTGCATCATTTGATCCACAAATTCGGAGCAAATACCCCCTTAAATATGGGGAGTGAAACGGCGGTTGAAGCCCCTTGCATAAGGACAGTTTGTGGGTTCAAACCGAAGACAATAAAGGACTTGGAAATTGCACTGGACTACGTGGAAGAGCAAATAACGCACCTTTTGGCTGCAGCTCATACGGGTCAAGAAGGAAATGCGCTGGATTTTGAGTCTAAGGCCCTACACGCTGGGATGTGTGATTTCGTTGGAATGGAAGTCGCGGACATTGCTCAGATTGCAGGCTTTGGGTTTGCAACAGCAGATCCAGAAGCTAAACTCGTTGAAGTTGGGCTCGGCTCAATTGACAAAGAGAAACCCGTTATTCTGATGATAGGGCACAATGTTGCACCCGGTGTTGAAATTACCAATTATATGCGCAAAAGTGATACTTACGGGAAGGTTGAAGTATGTGCAATCTGTTGTACCGCGCTAGATCAAACGCGGTACGATTTCGGGTCAAAGATCGTAGGTTCCATGGGAATGCAACTGCGTTTCATCCGATCTGGTGTACCAGATGTGGTTATGGTCGATGAACAATGTGTACGCTGTGATTCCATTGAAGAAGCAAAGAAGATTAAGGCACCCTTTATAGCAACAAATGATAAAATATGTCAAGGACTACCAGACCGCTCAGGAGACACGACAGATCAAATAGTTGATGATCTAGTAAGTGGTAAGGAACCCGCAGCTTTGATTTTGGATGCTGAAAAAGCAGGTGAAGTTGCCATTCGAGTCGCAATGGCTGTCGCACCTAAGAGGAACAAGCTGAAGAACCTTGTTGACTACGAGGAGATACAAAGCGAAGCTGCTAAATGCAAGGCATGTGATGTTTGCGTGCGAAATTGTCCAAATAATCTACCAATTCCAGAAGCGTTAGCCGCCGCCGCACAAGGCGACTTGAGTCTATTGGAAGAACTTTGGGAACCCTGCCTTGGATGTGGTAGGTGTGAATATAATTGTCCCCAAGATGTGAATCCACATTCACTCATTGCGGCAGCAGGTAGAGACCTATTTGCAAGTGATAAATTCATGGTGCGCAGTGGTAGAGGGCAAATCAGTGATACTGAAATTAGAAGTGTCGGTGCCCCTATTGTATTAGGTGAAATTCCAGGGATTGTTGCTATTGTAGGATGTGCAACTTATCCGAACGGTCCAAAAGAATTAGCAAAGTTAGCTGAGGAGTTCTTGAAGCGGAGATATATTGTTGTAGTATCTGGCTGTTCCGCCATGGATATTGCAAGAGTGAAAGATGAAGAGGGCTTATCGCTATATGAGAGATTCCCAGGTGAATTTGATGCTGGCGGTTTAGTAAACGTTGGTTCCTGTGTGTCCAACAGTCACATCATTGGCGCTGCAATCAAAGTTGCAAGTATCTTTGCACGGCGGAATATTCGGGGTAACTTTGAAGAAATCGCGGATTATATCCTGAACCGTGTAGGAGCTTGTGGGATCGCATGGGGTGCTATGAGCCAGAAGGCGGCCTCAATTGCAACAGGCTGCAATCGCTTTGGAGTGCCAGTTATTATCGGTCCACATGGTGCGAAATATCGACGCCAATACTTAGGAAGAAGCGATATTGATGAAAATTGGAACGTAATCGATACCCGAAGTGGGAAGGAAGTCTATGCAGGACCTTGTCCAGAGCATTTAATCTACGCAGGAGAAACACTTGAGGAATGCATCGTCGAAACGGCGAAATTATGCTTCCGTCCGAGTGATAACTTCAAAGGTCGTGCGGTAAAACTAACTCACTGGATTGATCTACATAAAAAATATTACGGTATAATTCCAGAAGATGTCGATAAATTCGTCAGAATTGAAGCAGATATTCCACTGACCCTCAAAGCTGAACTCATGCCCATCCTTGAGAAAAAGGGATGGAAACCTAGAGAAATTCCTGATGCAACATTATTACCGAGGATGATTCGTAAAAAAAAATAAGGAGGATGAAATGAATGAGCACAAAACCATGGCAAACTTGGGCTATTAATCCCAAGCAAGGAGTAGCTTTAAAAGATCCCGCGCAATTAGCAAAAATGATCAAGAAGGCACAACGACCCTTGATTGTAGTTGGCGGAATAGCGAACCAAGTAAAGGTTCATGACGGGAAAACTATGCTCGATCTCTTGATTGAACTTGGACAGAAGATTCCCATCGTTGCAACGGCGGACATTTCCAAAGCCTTTATTGAGAAAGGTTTTACCCCTACAGCAATTTTGACAGCAGTGAATATCACCAATCGCCTATCTGATCCTGAATGGAAAGGATTAGATGGACAGGGACCTTATGATTTGGTGGTTTATACGGGGATGACGATCTATTTGGAATTGCAAATGCTCAGCCGACTCAAACATTATACAGACTTGAAAACCATATCACTCGAACGATTTTTTATTCCAAACGCTAGTATTGGATTAGCAAACTTAAAAGTAGATAAATGGAAAGAAGGAATGAAAGCATTCATGGAGGAAATGAAAGCTTAAAGGAGATTGGTGAATATGACTGAAGGAAAAGGTATGTGGGATGATATCCCCGTAGATGTAGGCTTAGTCTATGAAGGCGAACGGATCCGCGGCAAGCAAACGCAAGTCGAGCTTGGTGGACCGAAAATTACGGAAAAATTTGAACTAGTGCAAGCCAGAGAAATGAACCAAATTGAAGATGGGAAAGTAACCATCGTCGGTCCAGATATAAAAGATATGGAAGAGGGCAGTAAACAACCGCTCGGGATCCTCGTTGAAGTTGCCGGCAAACTCATTGAAAAGGATTTGGAAGCGGTCCTGGAACGCCGCGTACATGAATTCATTAATTTCATTGAGGGCATGATGCATTTAAACCAACGCTATGACATCTGGTTGAGATTGTCCAAAAATAGCTATAAGAAAGGCTTCGATACATTGAAATTATTAGGAACGGTCTTAGCACGGCTCTATAAAACAGAATTCTCAAGTATTATCGAAAAAATACAAATTACCCTCTATACAGATCCGGAGAAAATCAAACCCTTGTATGAAGACGCGAAGGGAATTTACGAGGCACGCGATGCTCGGGCACGTGGGATGAAGGATGAAGAGGTTGGCGAGTTTTACGGCTGCACTCTTTGTCAGAGTTTCGCCCCCTCGCATGTATGTACCGTAACCCCACAACGGATTTCATTGTGTGGAGCGATCAATTGGTTTGATGCCCGCGCTGCAGCGAAGGTCGATCCGAAAGGACCAAACTTCTTAATTGAGAAAGGTGAACTCCTGGATGCAGTTAAGGGTGAATACACTGGCATTAACGAAGTAACGAATAAGAAGACATTAGGTGAAATCGATAGAGTCCATATGTATACTATTTTGAGCCCCTATAATCACACAAGCTGCGGTTGCTTTGAATCTATTGCGTTCTTCATTCCCGAAGTTGAGGGAATTGGTATTGCGGATAGAAACTACAAAGGTAATACCGTGAATGGACTTCCCTTTAGTACGTTAGCGAACAGCACTGGTGGTGGCAAGCAAGTTGAGGGCTTTATTGGCATGGCTATTGAATATATGCGATCTCCCAAATTCTTCATGGCCGATGGCGGTTGGGAACGAGTGGTATGGCTCCCTGCAAACATTAAAGAAAATGTGAAGGATGCGATACCCCCAGCACTGTATGATAAAATTGCTACGGAGCAAGAGGTCCAAGATATCGGCGAACTAAAAGCATGGCTGAAGGAAAGAGGGCATCCAGGTCAGAAGCTTTGGATTGAAGAAGAAGAAGAAGAGGAAGAAGAGGAAGTTGCAGAAGCAGCTATGATGCAGATGCCCGCGGGTATGCCTATAGGCGCTCCTCAGATGGTTGGTGGTATGATCCAACTTCCTATGCAAGGGGCTATCGCATTTCCAGCAGGGGCTCTTGGTGGCGCAGGCGGCGCGAAATGGAAAATAATCCTTAAAAACGCAAAGATCTACGCTGAAGAAATGATTATCAAGCGAATCGAACCACCTAAAAAGAAAAAGAAGAAGTAGGTTATCACCTTGGCAGAAAAAGAAGAATCAGATTTCCAACGAAAACTCAACCTCATCATCAACGCGAAAAATGATGTGGTTCTTAAAAACGTTACCATCGAATTCGATGAGCTAGAACTCAAATACTAACTGAAGGTGCATGATATTGGATGACGAGTTAATCTCGGAATTTCGGAAGAAGCTTGATAAGCTAATGACGAATGTCAGCGAGATTGTGCTAAAGGGTGTAACCCTTGAGGCAGGTGAAGTGGAGCTTGAACTCCCTGCGGGAGCAGGAGGCGCCATTCCACCTCAAGCATCTCAAATAATCCGCCCCCTCATGCCTAGTCTACAACAAATCGCATGGAAACAAGTGAAGTTAGCCAACCCTGTTGAAACATATCCAGGACAGATTGTCGAGGTCCAATTCATTCGATCAAATGGCAAAACCGTAAAAATCGGGGGCGAAAAAGTTCCCCCCTATTATCGTTTTGAAGGTGAGAATCCAAACCCACCAGTCGTAACAGCTGATGTGTTCGATATTCCAGTTAATACCAAGCAAAGAGAAACGTTCCTGCGACTGGCCAAACCAGTAAAGGATCATCTGCTCAAGCCAGATGATGTGACTGAAGACATGGCAGCATGGGCAAAAAAAACAGTTGAAGTTTTTGGAGCAGATATGATCACATGCCATTTCATTGGTACTGACCCAACTATTCCCCAGAAATTCGGCGGTAAAAAGGATCCGAAGTGGGCTGCGAAGAATCTCGAAGAAATCATGCAAGCGGTGGATGTTCCCATCGTAATCGGTGGATCGGGCAACCATGAAATGGATCCCAAGGTGTTTGAAGCGTGTGCAGAAGTGGCTGAAGCAGAGCGATTCATGCTAAGTTCGTTGGAACTGTCGACTGTTGAAAATATCGTTCCTATCGCTAAGAAATACGATCACAACATCCTTGCTTGGACTCAATTGGAATTGAACGATCAGAAGAAATTAAACCAGACGGTCATAGAGATGGGGCTGGAAAAAGACCATATTGTGATCGATCCAACGTGTGCAACTCTCGGTTATGGATTAGAGTATAGCTTCTCGATTTACGAACGAATTCGACTTGCAGGACTCAAGGGCGAGGAAGCACTCCAGTGTCCCATGAGTGGTGGAACTACGAACGCGTGGGGTGCACGGGAGGCGTTTAGCTCGGATAAGAAGCGTCCCGAATGGGGACCAAGAGTATACCGCGGTCCACTCTGGGAGATCATGACAGCGTATGTGCTGAGCATGTGTGGCTTAGATATTGCGATGATGCTTCACCCTGGTGCTCAAATGGGCTTCAAATCCATCGTCAAAGCACTGACCAGCAAGAAAGCCGAAACCGTGAATCCACTCGACTGGATCACCATGGAGGTTCCATAAAATGCCAACAACAAGCCCATTAAAAGTGACACCCCTACTTCCAGGGACCAACTGTAAAGAGTGCGGGGAATCGACGTGCATGGCCTTTGCAGTCAAGCTCTTAGATCACGTCTATGAGATTGAAGATTGTAAGCCCCTGGTCACCGAGAAGAAGTATGCGAAGAAATTGAAAAAGTTAAAGGATTTAGTAACTCCACCCATCAAGACGGTCAAGATCGGAACTGGCGATCGTATGATTACCATTGGTGGCGAGGAAGTCTTTTATCGCCATGAATTGACATTCTACAATCAAAGTGCAATAATTCTCGCGGCACCAGATAACAACGACGCGGTACTAGAGGAACGTGCAAAATTCGTGAAGGATTGGAGTGTGTATCGAATTGGAGAAACCCTAACACTCCAAGGACTCGCAATTCGTTCAGTATCAAACGATCCCGTGACATTTGCCAAAGCAGTGAAAAAGGCACTGAGTTTTAATATTCCACTTGTTTTATGTTCGACGAACCCAGCGGTATTAAAAGCAGGTGCAACCGCAGCGAAGGGGAAAAATCCACTTCTTTATGCGGCAACGAAGGAGAATTGGCAAGAGGTAGCCCAAATTGCCTTACGAAATGATTGTGGTGTTGTGGCATTTTCCATGGATCTCAATGAACTTATCAGCCTTGCAGCCTCGATGCAAGCCGCAGGACTAGAAAAGATCGTCTTAGACCCGGGATTAGAACCAAACGATGGCGGTGTGGCTGATTCCCTCGATCGCCTCATGATACTTCGGAAAGCTGCAATCAGAAAGAATGACAAAAATGCCGGATGGCCAGTCGTCTCAGTGTTGGCCTCAGCGTATATTGGTAAGGGATCTAACATCAATGAAGCAGAACGCATTGAAGCCGCCTTTCGTGAAGGTGAATTAGGTGTTACCTTCATTGGAAGGGCTACTAATGCAGTAATCGTGCAGACTGCTGACCCATGGCTTTTATTAGGGCTCATGGTCTTACGTCAAGCAGTCTACTCAGATCCGCGGATACATCCATCGGTGGATGCGAAGCTGTATGAAATTGGAACGCCGGACGAAAATTCACCCGTTTTCATAAGCACTAATTATACAATGACGTATTTTAGTGTTAAAGATGATATAGAATCCTTGAAAATCAACGGGTATCTATTATTAGTCGATTCCGAGGGGATCTGCGTCGAATCGGCAGTCGCCGGCGGGCAGACCAAAGCGGAACACATCGCAGAGGCTATCAACGAAAGTGGTTTGAAAGATAAAGTCAAACACCGCGTAGTTATCATTCCAGGTTTAGCAGCACGCCTCTCTGGGGAGTTAGAGGGGTTAGCAAATTGGAAAGTGCTAGTTGGTCCTCGAGATTCCGGTGATATCGGTTCATTCTTGAAGACTAAATGGGATGGCAAATTAGACGATCTGATGCGAGAATGGAAAGAGATGCAAGATTAATATCTCCAATTTTTTATTTTTTTTAATTTTCTTTTAATCAATTATAACATAAAATAAGAGTTTAAAATGACTATAATTATTCATTTATTATCTGATTGTCGATGTAACTGTGAATTTTGTTATGCTAAGAAGATAACAGGCTACATGGGTTTAGATTTATTTGAGAATGTTTGTAAATTCTTTGCGCCACATCATACCCGAATCATTTTAAGTGGCGGGGAACCACTCTTACGCTCTGATTTAACTGAAATAATTCAAATTGCGAAAAATCATGGACTTGCCGTGAATATCAGTACTAGCGCAAGCGTAACCAATGATGCTGTCTATAAAGCAGATGCTATTCAGATAAGTTTGGATTATTGTAGTGAAAAACAAGACAAACTTCGTGGGATTAAAGGATTACATCAAAAATGTTTGCAACTTGCATTAAAATGTATAGACAAGAAGATTCAGTGGTGGTTTCGCTCCAATATTTTAGAGGATAATTTTGGAGATATTGTATATTTAGGCACTTTTTTTCCGTTGTGGATAAATCAATTGAAGTTTCGGGGAACGAAACCGAATCCAAACGTGCAAAGAATTCTTGCCCGATTATATGATTTGTTTTTAAAACGGGAGAATGTGATTATTGCCGATCCACCTTTCTATTATTTGAGTGGAATGCATTATATGGTGAAAAATGGAAGTACTTGTAATGCAGGAGTGAGGTATTTTAGTATATTACCGGATGGTACCATTAATCCCTGCCAATTTATTCCATATGATCTCGGAAATATTCAAGATTTTGCGAATTATGAAGTATTATTTAATAAAGCACAAAAATGGCGTAAATCCTACCCCTTAGGTGATGATGTCTGTCAAAAATGTGAAATTTTTGACTATTGTGGGGGAGGATGTTTCGCAAATAGCATTTCGTTGAATCAAAGCCGGATTTACGCTCAATCTTGCGTATTAAAAACGGAAGTGGATCAATTATTTAAAGAATTACGCACAAAAGTGGACTTAGGGGATAATTTACGTCAGCAAATGGCAAAAAAATGGATGGGTTGTTAATTCCTTTTTTTTATACTTTTTTTATTTCATTTCCTTTTATTTTATATTCCTCTAGCAGAATCGCACCTTGATGACATTCAGCAGCGCATTGAATACATTCACCCTCTCTTAACCACTGTTCGGCACATCTTTTTAAATTTACTAGTATTTTACCTACGCCCCACGTTAATGCTTTAGCAGGACACGCGTGAACGCAAGCTTTACATTTGTGACATATAGCCTTAATTTTTAATGTTGGTGCATAAAAGCTCTTCCATTGTATATCTTCTTCTGATTTTCTTTCCACTTCCAATTCAGTCACGCTCTCAGTTTTTTGGAGCTCAATCTTTCTATTTCATAGCTTTAATCGCGACAAAGGCGCCTTTTCCATACCCTTCTTTAATTGGTTCATTATCCTTAATTTCTGTTAAATGCCCCTTAATTTTGAGCACGGATTCATCACGTGCAACTACAACTACTAACTCTCCTTTTTCTCCGCCTAATTCTTTAGCCGTTTCTAGCATCTTAATATGACCATAATGAAGTAGATCAAATGTTCCAAAGGCTATAACGCGCATCATTAATAATACATCTTATCAAATCTAATTTATCAATTTATATTTCCATCTATTCTAGACCTGGAATTGAACATGCATCTGCCCGGCATTGTTTGCAAAAGCGAAACATTCGTATAATAGTCTCAGATTGATCACGCACACTCCGAAGCAAATCACAAGTAGGCGCGGGAATATGGCTAAAATCGGAAAGTGGAATGAGTGGCATAATATTATGAATAAAGATGCCTATTTCTTTTATTCTTTTAGAAACCTCAAAAAGATGGAAATCATTTATACCGGGTATCAACACGCTATTCACTTTAGTTACCATGCCTAACTTGACACACTCTTCTAAACCCACCAATTGGTTCTCGATTAGAATTTTCGCAGCTTTGAGACCTTGATATTTCGTATTATTATAATTGATCCATGAATAGATGTTTTTCCCGATTATTGGAGAAATTGCATTTATTGTAGCTGTAATATACTTAATACCCAAGTCAAAAAGGCGTTGTGCGTATTTTTTTAATAGGAGTCCATTTGAACAGCCACATAATTGGGCATCTGGGTATTTAGAATGAATTAACTCAAGAGTTTGGAAAGTCTCCTCATTATATAATAATTCTCCGGGTCCTGCGATCCCTATAACAACTTCTTTTATTTTTTTACCTTCTAATAAAGAATCAACGAGTTCTAAGGCTTTTTCTGGTGAGATAATTTCGTTTGACACACCAGGTCTCATTGCATGATATTTCACACCAATCTTTCTATCACAATATTTACATTTAATGTTGCATTTCAAGGCTACGGGAAGATGAATACGAAATACCCGAAAATGTGCATCATGATCGTAACATGGATGTGTAGATGCCATACTTTCATAATTAATACTAATAAGTAATCACCACTTTTTCCAAATATCGAAATTTTATCCATTTCATAAATTTACGGTTTAGTATTGGTTAGGACTGAATTTAATCAGCGTTCAATTTTTGAATGGATGCTTCTATAGTGTCAG
Source organism: Candidatus Helarchaeota archaeon (assembly GCA_016840125.1). The sequence goes on from JAEOSY010000658.1 coordinate 9,633, forward strand.
ATGATTGGAGCCCCAACAATTTATTCTGTAGTTGAGCTTGCCTAAAGAATAGAAGTAATGGAATTGCATGAATTTGGAAATGTGCAGCAATTTTAGGTGCATAATCGACATTTAATCGCCCAAAAACAATGTGGATGTATTTTTTTGCTAATTGCGTGAAGATAGGCTCAATCATTTTACAAGGGCCACACCAATCCGCGTAAAAATCAACAATCACTTTTTCATTTTGTTTAATAACGTCCCAAAAATTAGTTGCATTCAATTGGATTAGGTTTTCGCCGGGTTTCAGTTTTGATCTTTTGGTATCAGTATGATTTTTTGATTCATTCATCATTTGGTTTAATTTTTTTTTCCGAATTCTTTTCAATTCTTCATCAGCTTTTTTATCGCGCTCCATAAAATTCCAGCTTTTTCATCTATTCATCAATTTTTGATGTATTTTCATATTTAATTTTTAATTTCTTGACATTTTCTCTGGATCATAAATAGACGTTGCTGAATAGGATTATCCTTTATAATGTGGCTCAATTTGTTTCCGAATATTATCTGTGACTTCCTTAAAAGCTTCCGCCGCTTTTGATCGAGCATTTTGAACGATGAAAGGTAGCCCTTCATCACCGTCCTTGGTAATATTTGCATCAATTGGGATACTTCCTAGGAATGGAATCTTCATATCCTTGGATGCCTTCTTTCCGCCGCCTTCACTGAAAATTTTGGTTTCATGTCCACAATGCGGACAAACGAATCCGCTCATGTTTTCAACGATACCCAGCACTGGAACATGCATCTCTTTTACCATCGTGATACTTTTCCGGACATCTAATAATGCAACCTCTTGCGGGGTTGTGACAATAACCACGCCTGTGATATCAGGTATTAATTGTAGAATGCTTAATGGTTCATCGCCAGTTCCTGGGGGTAGATCCGCAATCAAATAGTCCAGTTCGCCCCAATTTACATCCTTTATGAACTGTTTTATAGCTGTCATTTTTAAGGGACCGCGCCAAATAACTGGCGTATCGGGATCGGTGAGTAAAAATGCCATCGACATAACCTTCATATTTAATGGCCCCAGAGCTGGCATAATTCCATTTTCTTGTACAGATGGAGCATATTGTTTAATTCCAAGCATTTTGGGAGTGTTTGGACCAGTAATGTCTGCATCTAACACGCCGACACGGAGGCCATTTAGGGCAAAAGCGGTTGCTAGATTAATAGCAACGGTAGTTTTTCCAACACCGCCTTTTCCACTTAGCACTACTATAACATAACGAATATTTTTCATTTTTTTACTAATTATTTTATGTTCTGCATCCATCTGAGCTTTAAATTGTGCTTGCGTTTCTTCTTTCGTTTTCGGTACTGCTTTTTGTTCAACCGTTTTTTCCATCATAAATTTTTGCAACTCCTTTTAATTCATCCCAACTCATAAATTAGGAGGTTTACATTTCACATAAGACAAATTGTTTTTGAAGATGACCGATCATACCACATTTTGGGCAATAATAGATAGAATGAGAGTTTATAGTTTCTGGTGTCCATTCATATCCACAAGATTTGCATTTTAAAACGCCTTTCTTATCTAACATAAATTAACACCTACGTGCTTACTATTTATAACACATTTACTCCTATTACTTTGAAGTTGTAATCATAGTTAAATGTTTAGTTATAGATTGTAACATTGTTAAATTGAAGGTTTTCTAAAATACCTTTTTTAAAAAAGTTGCAGATATTAAACAGGGAGAAGCAATGAAATTTATTCCCTACTTATATGGCTCAATGAATGAGTTTCCTGTTTTCGCGGGTATATTTGTCTTTCAACAATCTATCAGTAGTTTTGTATTTTTCTGGGTTGGGCTTCTATTGATAATTGCAGGTGTATCACTTCTCGCGAGAGTTATGGGAGAATAATGCTATTGAAAAATTACTCAAAATCGTATTCTTTTATTGGATTTGAGTTAAAAATCCATTGTAATGACTATCAAATGAAACGATTTTAGTTAGGAGTCGTCTTTGACATAGAATTATGTTACTACAGTCTGTAAAACTAATTGCATTTCCTTTTTTTGTGATTTTTATCTGAAGATATACGATCTCTTGAAGCCACTGGTTTTCAACTGCAACCATCTCAGCTATTGGTTCAGTTCCAAGGAATAACGATCTCATTTTTTCTAATAAATCCGTTCTGTTACCATTTGTTCTTACATTTATTAATGTCATACTTTCATCGAAGACAAAGTTTGATGTACAGATTCTACCATATAACCCCTCTGCCATTTCCTTCAGAATCTCATGTGCACGTTTATAATTTTTATCCTTCTTTGAAAGTAAAGCATAATAAAAGCCTGTATCTAAGAAAATTCCCATTTTCTAATCAGCCCCATATAAATCTGCATCAATATCCCCTTTCGTACTCTCTTCAAAATCCTCTGCCATATTAAGAATTTTTATAACCCTTTCTTTGGAGATTTTAGGAACTGGGGAAAAGTAATCCGCTAATTCATCAATATGATTGGTTGATAATTTAATACAAACATCTAAAACATCTTGCTGTGGAATTTTTTTACCCAACCTTAAAGTCAACTTCGCTACTAACTGGTCTAATTGTTTTTTATCCTTTATTTTTACAACTGCCATATGAAAAATATACAAAGCTAACTTTTATACTTTTCTACTAAAAGTCGAAGATCTAGGATTACTAATGAAACTTCTATTATTGGTCGATTTCTTTGTCAGGAAAGAAACTGATCTTAGGAAAACTCAATTTTTATTTTTCAAAAAAAAGTCATATCATATTATATAGAAGTTATATAGAAGGATTTTCAAAGTGATACGTATGGGACGAGAGCAGAAGATTAGGAATTTGAGGCAATACGTTGAAAAATTTGATGAGGAGGGTAATATCCTTGAAGTTGCTTTAAGAGAAGTAGATTCTGAAAACTTTAGCTGGTTCGCGGAAGTTTTACATGAGATTCCCACCCTAAAAAAACTTCTTTTAGGGTCTTTTGAATATAAACCTTATGAAATCAAATTGAGTTTCCCTCAATCTCTCGGAAATCTAAAACGGTTGGAGGAATTAGTCTTTTTGCGGTGTCAGCTCAGGCAAGTGCCCAGTTTCGTAGAAAAACTCCAATCCCTTAAACAATTGACTATTACATATAATTGGATATTAGAACTCCCGGAATGGATCGGAAATTTCCCGTTGTTGGAGTGGTTAAATTTAAGCAGTAACAAACTTAATCAGCTCGCTGACACCATGGGAAAATTGGAAACACTCCAAACCCTTTATTTAAATGGCAACCAGCTGACGACCCTACCAGAATCACTTTTAAATCTCCCCAATCTACGATATATCCAGTTAGGGGGAAATCCACTTAAAGATGAGAGTCTCTTGTTGATGAAGAAGCTGGAGAAGAACGGAGTCAATATCATATACTAGACGGTCGGATTAGATTTAATCTTTTACAGCATATTTCCTTTCTAATTCAGAATAATGCGTATCTCCCAAGAACTGGTTAAAATTTGGAAAGGTTTGAATAATTTCGATAAAATCTCTCTGGCGTCCAGTCTCTTTGAGGCTTTTGAGGTCTTCTCGACAGGCGAGAATTTTAGCGACAAGACAGATTCCGGGATACGCAGCGATTGAATATCCTAACTTTTTCAATTCAGTTGCGGGCAGATTTGGAGTTAGTGGTCCCATATTGATGATGTTGGGTTTATCTTTCAGAAGTTTTGGGAGTTTTTTGATATGTGCCATCCTTTTTATTCCATCCATAAATAGCATATCTGCTCCAGCCTCAGCGTAAATTTTCAAACGTTCAATCGCGTGGTCAAATCCATGGGTAGCTAAGGCGTCAGTTCTTGCTATGATAATAAAATTGGAATTTTTTCGAGTATCTACTGCAGCCCGGATTTTTCCAACCATCTCATCTACTTCAATTACACTTTTCCCTGCCATATGGCCGCATCTTTTAGGCCATTCTTGATCCTCAATATGGAGCCCAGCCACACCCGCCTTTTCAAACAGTTTAACCGTTCGAACGACATTAAGGGGGTTGCCAAAACCTGTTTCGCCATCCGCAATTAAGGGGATGTTGATCGAATCGACCATCCGCGATGCAGTCTGCACCATTTCTGTCAGAGTTATCAATCCGCGATCTGGAAGTCCGAAATTGGAAACGGACGTTCCAAATCCCGTCATATGAACTGCATCAAAGCCTTGTTCTTCCACTAACTTTGCCGTTATTGCGTCTAATGCCCCAGGAACCATTATTAGCTCTTTTTCTTCTATTAAGTCATTAAGACTTTTGTATTTATCCATAATAATAACCTCATTTATTTTTTTCTTTCAATTCTTTAAGAAGTTGCGTTTCTAAACCGCCGTTTTTAATTAAATTCAGTAAAATGGGGTGAATTTTTTCACCCTTCAGTGTTTTTTTCGTACGTAAATTTATTATTTCAGCGTTAGGAATATTAATCGCAATTTGATCTGCAGTTTGGAATTCCTTGGAAATCCCATTTACTTCTATAACAGGCAGTGCGCGACCGAGAGAACTTCGATAAAAGATTCTCGCAAAGGATTCAGCAACAATCGCAACAATTCCTTTCTCCTGAAGGATTACGGGGGCAGTCTCTCTACTTGAACCGCAGCCAAAATTCCTTCCTGCAACAATGATATCCCCATCTTGAACTTCCGTTGGAAATTCTTTAATTAGAGTTTCGCAGGTATGTTTCAGCGTTGTTTTTATATCCTCCATATATCGAGCAGGTGAAATTACATCTGTATCGACATTATCCGGGAAGACCCAAACTTTCCCTTTGATTTTTTCGCTAAATTCTTTCGCTTCTTTTTTCTTACCTAATAATACAGCCATTTGATCACCTCTTAAAAATCCCTCGGATCAGTTATTACGCCCGTCAAAGCCGAAGCGGCGACAGTAGCCGGAGAACCTAAATAAACGCCAGCTGAATCGCTTCCCATCCGCCCTTGAAAATTCCTATTAGAGCTAGAAATACATTTCTCACCAGGGGCAAGTACCCCTCCAACGGCGCCAAAACACGCACCACAGCTTGGATTGGTAATGATAGCACCCGCGTTAATCAACATTTCAGAAATACCCGATTTTGCGGCCTGTAGCCAAATTTCTTGGGAAGCAGGAGTCACAATCATGCGAACATCCTCATGGATCCGCTTTCCTTCTAGCATTTTGGCGGCAATTTCTAAATCTTCATACCTAGCATTAGTGCAAGAGCCTAAAAAGGCCTGATTAATCTTGGTTCCGGCAACTTCAGAAACAGGTTTCACATTATCAACAGTGTGGGGGCAGGAAATGTGAGGTTCTAAATCACTAACGTCCATTTCATAAGTTTTTTCATAAGTTGCGTTGGGATCAGGCTTAACTAAGTCAAATGGTTCGGGAGTTCTTTCTTTAACCCAGTCTACAACCTTCTCATCAGGCACACCAAACGCAAACTTCGCCCCTAATTCAAGAGCAAAATTGGACATCGTCATTCGTGATGCGATACTGAGGTTTTCCACAGTATCCCCGACAAATTCAATAGATTTATAACGTGCCACTTCCGCCGTGTAATCGCCAGCGATTTTGATAATTATATCTTTGCTCATAACGTTGTGCGGTAATTTGCCGGTGATATTAAATTTAATTGAGCGAGGCACTCTAAACCATAGTTCTCCTTTCACATATGCGTAAAAAAGATCGGTATTCCCGAGACCACAACTTGCGGCATTAAATGCGCCGTATGTAGTAGTATGGCTATCACCACCGACAATCAACATTCCAGGTCGAATATGGCCCTTTTCAGGTAAAACTTGATGACAGATGCCTTCCTTAATATCATAAAAATTTTTAATTTTCTGCTTCTTCACGAATTTTCGGATAACATCATGAACCAAGGCGAACCGTTCAGATGGAGCCGGATTGTAATGATCCAAAATGATAACTATTTTATCGGGATCGAAGACCCTGCGTCTTTTGGCAGGCCGTATCTTGGTAAAATCCAAAGCAACCTTCCCAGTTCCTAAATGGCTCATTATTAAATCGATTTTAGCCATTATGATATCGTCAGGTTTAATTTCATTCCCTGAAAGAGAGTGAGCTGCTAATATTTTTTCTGCTATAGTTTGACCACTCATTTAATTAACTCCTTCAAAAATTTTTATGGCGTTTTTAAAACTAAAACTTCGGTGGTGCTCGGTAAACTATCTTTATCAAGCTCAACCTCCGAAGAATCCATCTCTTTTACATTTTTATCTATGATTTTTATAAATCTTTTAATTGGTTTCAACACCTTAAACATAAGGCTGAGTCCTTTGTGATAGTAATGCATTGGGATAATTATTTTGGGATTGAGTTGCTCTATTATTTTTTTTACGCCCTTAAGCCCAACAGTAAATGTGCCACCAGTTGGAATAAACAAAACATCGATCGCACCTATTTCAGTTAACTGTTTCTCTTTTAAAACATGCCCTATATCTCCGCAGTGACAAAAAGTAATCTCATCAACTATAAACACGTATATAGTATTGCGACCTCTCATTAATCCTCCTTGGTTATCATGTTTTGTTGCAATTCCTTTAATTTTCACTCCTTTTATGGTTCCATGATCCTGGTTCTTCCACTTGAGGATTGTGGTGTCCTCCTTGCTCCATGTTTTTGCTACCTTTCTACTCCAATGGTCAGGATGACCATGAGAGCTTAGGATAATATCAGCATTAATTTTTGGAGTTGCAATCCCCAGCATAGAACCTTGGAACGGATCTGTAGCAATAGTGACATCCCGTCCTGTTATTTCAAAACAACTTTGCCCACACCAACGAATTTTAACCATTTAACCCACCTTTTTTTCTTATTTTCTCATCTTTAGAAAATCTCCAGATTTCATTAAATTGCAAGCTCGGAGATACTGCTTGCCAGTTTTTTCTGCTAGCTCATCTAAAAGGAGAACCCATTTTTCATAATTTCGTTTGGCCAAGCTGAATGGACTAGGTAGGTTCATTGCCATTACTACTTTCGTAAACACACGATAGCCGCTTATTACGCCCTCTTCTAACATTCTACAGCCTTCATTACACATAATGGCCATCAGCGAATCAATCAACTGGTCTATCCGAACCAAACCGGCTTGTTCCATTATTGGCATACTGCTTTTTTTTGTGCTATCGATTTTTGGGATCTCGCCCTTAGTCCATTTCAAAAACCCTTGCCCAGTTTTGGCTCCCAGATTTCCCGATTTGACCAAATCAGCTAAAAATTGTGTTGCTTCAATGTCAGGCGTAAGTGTATCATGCATGTAATTTAAACTATTATAGATAATATCTAATCCGCTGTAATCAAGGAGGGCGATCCACCCCATTTCATCCCCAGTAATTGCCACATCTGCCTCAATCTGCTCCATTGTAATGCCTTTTTCAAGAGCTTGTGCAGCAAGCCAATTTAAATAAATTCCCAGAACACTAAAAGTTCGATTCATGATGAATCCTGGACTTTCCTTTTCAATTCGAGCAATATACATTTTATTTTTATAGTAGGGACATGGAAATTTTTCAGCAACTGCACTAGACGTATCCATAACTTCAGTAGAAGTGAATTTCCCACGGATTAATTCAATTAATCTATTTCCAAATAGGGGTATAAAAAAATGCATGCCTACTACTTGTTCAGGTCTTCCTGAATGCTCAGCAATTTTTGTTATACTTAACGTGGAAGAATTTGAAGCTAATATTGCATGTGTGGGAGAAAACTTCCCTAAATTTTTAAAAACTTCTTGTTTAATTTTCATAAGTTCAGGAACGGCCTCAATTACAAAATCAGTATCTTCAACAGCTTTTGCTAAATCTATTTCCTTTATTAATCGTCCCAAAAGCATATCGGTTGTTATCCCCTCTTCTAATTTTCCAGCGGACTCAATCGCTCTTAACCCCTCTTTTTTAAGATAGGCTCCATTCTCTATTCGATCGACACACTTGTCAATCACTTCCATTTTTATATCATGGATTGTTACCTTCTTAAAGCCGGCTAATAACGCAAGTTGGGCAATATACCCACCCATTAGTCCAGCTCCAATTACCGCAATATTTTTAATTTTACTGATGTCCACCATTTATAGACTTCTCCAATAAATTATTTCCAAATTTTCGTATTTCTGCCGATTCCAGTCGAAATTATATCTGACTGGGATAATTTCTTATCCATCGGGGTTTCCTGATCGATATCGAATAAAATCCCATCCCAAACCTCATCAACTGTCATATCCACATCAATATTCTTAAAAAATCGAGCCTCACTGGGATAGTTCCAATCAAATTGTTCTTCCTCCCAGGTCGATTTTTTCTTTAAGTTGGGATATTCTACTTCTAACGTTGCTGCAGGTAAGGGAATTCCCGCTTCTTTCAATACTTTTTCAATTCCCAATTCAAATAGTTCAGGAAACTCGCTTTTTAATAATTCCTTCCCCTCAACCTCAACATGTTGAATGTAAAACTTTCCCCCAGTAGTTAACCCTGCCATTTTATTGATAAAATCTGCTCTACTTGAGAGAGAAAAAAGGTTTATAATACTCGGCATAGGAATGTAACTGAACCAGAGGTCGGGTAATCCGAAAATTCTCTTTGCATTTAAGCCGCTCCAAAGAGTCCCGAAACTTTCATAGTTGCTTAGTTCAGAATACAGTTCGATAGTAGCTGAGCCATATGCTGCCGCTATAAGATAGGAAGAATTCACCCATTGGGGAGTTCTTTCATTTCTGACATCACGCAGAGTTTCTTGAATTCGCTCGCCCCATTGTAGGACACCTTTACTCTTTTTGGGCAAGTCCCTAATTTTATAACCTAGCTTACGATGACGTCTCTCCATTAATTCATCATCAGGTCCAACGATATACCAATCTACAGGTATCCCATCCTCTGAATGAACGTTTAAAATATAGACAAGTTCCCCCGTAAAGTCGTTGACGTTAACATATGCTGCATCCACTGAATTTCCATAGATCAATCGCATCATACCTTGTTGGAGGTAAGTTAGCGTTGATGTTATGGCAGGAAAGAACAAATATGTCATGGTTTTTTCTGGTGGTGTCTCAAGAGATCCATCTAATAGTGCTTTTGAAGTGTGAATTGATTCATCCAACCTAAATTTAAAGGCGTCATATAAAAAACTCGTTGAAAGTCTGCTGGTTAATTCGACTACTCTATCATAACCGACTTCTTGGAACATTTTCCAGATATGATTGGCCCCCAATGGAAAAATAAATCTTCCAGGAACATCTTTTGGGATTTCAGCCCAGGTGTGAACCAAAAATAACACCTCTTTTAATCAATATCATGAAAGGCATCTTTGTACTCCTCCATTTCCCCTAATTCCGTAATTTTTTCATCGATCCGTTTTAGTTCTTTTATTAAATGTTTTTTATAAGACATCAATTGTTCTGCTATTGTAGCAGTATCCACAAATTTTTCCCAAAAATGAAATCGTTTAAATGGAAGGGAGGGTGGTTTAAACTGCTTGTTTTGAAAAAATGGTAAAGGGGGTTTATTAAATTCTTTTAATTGTTGTAAACCTTTTTCAGTTAACTCGTAATAAATGGAGGTTATAGTAACATCATTGGTTTTTTCCTCATTCTTTCTAATTAAGCCCCGATTTTGTAACTTTCGCAATGCAGGATATATCATTGACGTTTTTGCTTGCCATAAGAATCCAAATTCCGTGTTTAACTCGGATATTATTTCTTTACCGTTTTTTACACCATCTTTTAAACTGGCTAATATTAAATCATCTATATTCGCGATTTGTCTCACCCGTTTTTGGCAGCGACGTAGCAGCTACGTGGCAACGTACGTAGTGCCTATATTTAAGTTTTTTTAAGCAGGGAGGATAGATATAAATAGAATGATCCTCTAAAAGGATAGATCATGAGCCAAGAATTAATTTTGCGGCGGGCAACGTCGGAGGATATACCGAATTTGAGGTCATTGATGGAGCAGTTATGTGCGACTCAAAACGTGCCCTTCAATGAGCAACGGTTCAAGTGGGGTGTCAAAAAACGCCTCCATGACCGGCTGCAAAAGCAAGGGATGTTTGTCGCGGAGGATCCGGAAACTCATAAAGTCTTGGGTATGATAACAGCGGAATTGGTTATCGACCCGTTAGGAAGTGCTGAGGGGTATATCCGCACGGTCGTAGTAGATGAGCAGGCGCGAGGAAGGAGGGTTGGGAAGACCCTACTTCAAGCTTCGCTCGATTATCTGAAGGAGATGGGTGTGGAGGTCATCCGGATCAATAGCAGAGGGGACAAGACTCAATATTTTGAGAGTTTCGGATTTCGAAAAAAATATACTGTCATGGAATTCCGGACTTAAGGAATTGTTATACGAATATCTAAAGAATATGGGATTTCACTGCTCCTACTATTCGGATCCGCCGTAGAGAGAAATGATTATAATGATATAGACCTCGCCGTGAGAGGTTTGAAACCTGAACTCTTCTTCAAATACTATGGGGAGTTATTGCGGGCACTTGATCAAGATTTTCTGATAGAATCATAATTAAACCCCTCAAACTATAAACTGACGTTCATAGTGAGAAAAAAGAAAAAATTAGGATTATTATTGTCCATCATAAGGGGAAAAAGTCCCATCACAAAGAGAGAAAAGTACATCATTAGGGGGAAAAGTTTCATTGTTAGGGGTGAAGATATCTCACAAACCTTTTAAATCAGTAGTTGGATACCTAAGCTAGGATAAAATGGAGACGAGATAGCATGATAGAATGGAATGAAGAAGATAAATTTACATTCCCCCTCCAACCGTTGGGTGACGGAGTCCTGCTTGAGGTTCCGGAGGCATTCAGTCAGAAGTTTCCCCTGCTCCCGGGAAGCACTATCAACGTGGTGATCGAGGACGCGGTCATGATGTATGACTCGCGAGGGGCTATACTGGCTGTGATGACAAAGGAATTCGACCTCTCAGCCATGACGACCACTGTCTATGCGAAGCAGTTGGTGCCGTCTGAGCAATGTGAGGTGGAACGGCTGCTCCAAGAGAATGGTATTAGTTTAGCACCGGAATAACTTGATAGTGGGATCGGAGGACTCCTCCTTCCCTCCTTTTTTTGTCCCATCACATCAGAATGCGTATTTTACGTCCGTGTGTAATGCGTTTACGAAGAAAAAAATTAACTGTATTTTCAAATTTCCATCCCGTACTGACTTTTGTTGATGTAATCGATCGATCCGTTATGGATGCGATGGGCACCTTCAAGGGATAATCCTAGTTCGACCAATTCATATGGCTTTTTGAGAGCGAGTTGGAGGACATTGCGGAGTTTCGCATTGATCAGAACATCCTCGAGGTTCGGATCGACGTCTTCTAAGAGGGTAAAGAGGTACTGGATGCTGGCAGGGAGGTTGGGATCCGGGGCTTCCCCTAGTTTATGTAGCAACCCCTCCGAAATGCCTTGCTCCGTGACGACGAGCAACTCATACTCCATGGTGATGCGGGACAGTAGAATTTTATCGTTGAGGTACTTCAACCAGAGGGACCCCATGGTGGAGAAGGGCGCACTGCGTTCGATCGGGGTCGGCTCCATTTCTTGGGAAGGTGTGGCAAGATAATAGAACCATGGTAAGAGCGATCTAAGGACTTTCATAGTGTCACGGAACTTCCTCTTGTTATACAGGAGATTGGCAAATAATTGCGCCTCCCCCACCATGATGTCAATGAGGGGTTTGGTCGCTCCCGTCCCTACGGGGAACGGTTGCTGACAGATTAAGTAGAATAATTCTTCTAATTGGTTCTCTCTGGTTGGCTGGACGTAATACACCCGGTCCCATCCCGTCTTGCCCGAGAAGAAGGCATCCTCGTTCAACGAATTCTTCGCATACCATGCTTGGAGTTCCGGGGACGCGTCTGGAGGGACGGTGCCCGCAAAGGCATGGAGCAAGTAATACCGGAAGGGCGGGCGGTAGGCATCCATGAGGTCATAGATTAACTCCCGGTTCCGATGGTGCTCGGCGGTCCGATAGGTTTGGGGTCGTTTCCGCTGGTGCACGATCCCCGGACCCGGGTAGTATTTGGAAAAGCCCGCTTTGGCTAGACTATCCCCCATCTTCATTTCCAATAACCGGTACAGATGGTTGAGCGCGGCGTTGAAGGGATCATAGGCTTTGGACCCGTAATAGAAGTCCGTGCGCGCGAACCGTTGGATCTGTCTGCCCGAGAACCAGAGATCGCGAGGGAGGGATTCCTTCACCACGTCCCATGCCACCCGTTCGGCATTTCCCTCTAAACTGCGTAATTGCCCAATAATGCGGACAGGGTTCAACTCCGGGTCGGCGGTGATCTCCCGATTGAGGATCGCATAGTATTTTTCCCGATCAGATCGCTCCCTTGATCGGATTAGCTCCCGGTGGATTTTCCGTAGCTGACGCACCAACTGCTCTTTCCGTGCCTTCCGCCGGTCTAGGATGAGGTACGCCTCTGCCAGATAATCCAATTGCGCGAGACAGCGTTCACGCGAGCCTGCCGGTAACAAGGTGGAGTAGTGGACATTGGAAAGCATTTTTGCCACCACCATGTCCCGGGCCGTAATCAACAGGGGATGATCCAGCGGGACATCTCGTTCTTGGAAGGTGAGCAAGCGGTTTCGTAAATCATCTTCGATCTCTCGCCGGTGCTCGGATCGCTCCACTTCTCCCTTAGACAAGGGTTTGACAGGGTTTGACACAAATACTCAACTCTCTCTGGTCTTTTACAATTGTTATGGCTGTTATGTTAGGGGCTGGGAAAGCTTGGGAGAAGCATGCAGACCCCGTCCAAGGCGCTAAGTTTAAATCAAAACTCATCACCAACTACATCGATGATATGGCGGATGACGCAGTCATCCATCTCATGCAAAAAGTCATTGAACAAGGAGATGATTTGACGATAATGCGGTTAGATCGGGCCTTTGACGCCGTAACAAGAACACCAGAATTTTTGAGGGGACAGGTCAGTTCAACCCAGTGGATGGCAACGGCTAGCAGAATAGTTCTTAAAAATATGGGGTTCAAGGTGAATTGGTTGGTACGCGGGATCTATATCTTTAAACAACTAGTCGGGGGGCTTCTCTCTCCGACAGAGTGGATAGAGCTCGCAACGTTTGGTGTTTCAGGAGGCGTCGACATGTTTGATATTAATAATAAAGTTGGGAGTTGGTTTTGGAATTGGGGTGACAACCTCCTATTTCTACCGTTGACGGATGAGACTACGTGGGGGCTCTTTAAACTAGCTGGATGGACTGCCTACATAACACCTCCCCACCATGCGGAATTTGGGCAGGGACCGCTCAAGTGGTGAGAGTCCCAGTCCATTTTTTGCGCATTTCGACCTCTAAGATTTATAAGGTTTGAACATCCATTTTAAATTAAATAAGGACTTGACGGAGAGATAATAAAAAGCACTCATGAAAGATAATAAAAAGCCCTCATGAAAGATAATAAAAAGCCCTCATGAATGGTCTAAAGGGGAATTGAATTGAAAAAAGAGGATCCTGAAGATTACAAAAAAGGTTTGGAATATTTACACAACAAACAATATAAAAAAGCTCTCCGCTTCTTTAAGAAGTCATTGGAGAAGCATCCAAATCATTACAACACGTGGTTTCAGCTAGGACATGTGTACATTGGTCTAAAAAAGGAGGAGGAGGCAATCAAATGCTGGGAGAAATCCGCTCAGGTGGTACGTACGCCATGGGCGCTTTTAGCGTTAGCGGGCGTATATTTTGATAGGGGCGATTGGGCTAAGTACCGCCAATACGCTGAACAACATGATGAGTTGGTGCAAGATGAAATGGAGACGCGTCATGATGAGTTGGTGCAAGATGAAATGGAGAGGCAAGATGAAATGGAGAGGCGTCATGATGAGTTGGCGCGAGATGAAATGGTGAAGCAAGATGAATTATAAAATATTGTTTATTATCTCTGTGCTGTTTCTTGGGTCTTTAGGGTTTCACAACCGTAATAATTGGGAGATAATTCCGAATTTCGACACGGAGGAAATCATTTCTAACACATTTACACCACCTCCTCAGCAATGGAACAGTACTTGGGGTACCCCTTGGATAGATCAATGTAATGGCGTTACGTTAGATCCTGATGGAAATATCTATTTGGCAGGAAGTTTCAATAACTCTGGCTCCAACTCCATTGACCTAACTCTTATTAAATATAATAAGGGAGGAGGACAAGTTTGGAATAGTTCTTGGGGTGAAAACGAAAGTGAATATGGTGATGGTTTGACGATAGACACGTCAGGATGTTTGTATGTTGTAGGACACCAGCTCACCTCTGGGGGGAACGTTTCTGGATTTCTTATCAAATTCGATGTCAGTGCGGATGAGATCTGGAATCATACCTGGGATGATTGGTATGCCCAAGATGTCGCCGTCAATGGTAATAATGAAGTTTATGTGGTTGGATATGCGCCCATAAATGAATATGCTGTAATTGTAAAAGTCAATTCTAGTGGAAACATGCAATGGACACGAATTTGGAACCACAGCTCTGATATATACGGGTATGGCGTCGCGGTGGATGGAAATGATGTATATTTCACTGGCAACTTTCATAACGGGACCAATAACCAAGATATTTTTCTTATGAAGTATAATTCTACAGGGCACAGTCTTTGGAATGTGTCATGGGGGAGTATAGATACGGAGCACGCTTACGATGTCGACGCTAAAGCGGGTGATGGATGTTACATTGTAGGATTATTTGCTAATATAAGCTCTCAACATACCCTGCTCCTAAAATATAACTCCACAGGAAATTTGATATGGAGTCGAATATCACCGATAAGTCCTAGAAAAATTGGGCGTGCCATTACTATCCAACAAAACCTACTCTATATCGCCGGAAGTGTAGGACCCTTTGGAGGTGAAAACGCATCTCTTCGTGTATACGATCTGAATGGACTGTGTGTATGGAATACAACATGGGGCGGATTTATGAGAGACGAGGCATTTGACATAGTGGTCAATACTGAAGGTATAATCTATATCGTTGGGAATACGGATAATTTTGGGTTAGGCACGCTAGGTAAACCAGATATATTCATAGTTAAATTTGGGGTAGAAGAATCTTCCTCACCGCCTCCAATCCATGGTTTCTTACCCATTCACATAGTTATAATACTCGGCATAATGAGTGTTATTGTATTATTTAAGAGAAAAGGTTGGATAGAGAAGATTAAATTATAATTCTTACTACTCCGCATATGATCAGAGGTGATGGAAATTGACGTCTGGATTAATAGAATTGGCAGAATGATTAAAAATAGTGTTTAATTTTAATTCTCTATATATTTTAAAAAAAAAGAGTGGAAAAACATGAGTGAAAGTATAAATGTCCGAAGAGCAGTTCCTGACGACGAACCTAGTCTGAGGAACTTAATGATGCAATTATGTCAGACCCAAAATGTACCTTTTAACGAAAAACGGTTCAAATGGGGGGTCAAAAAACGCCTCTACGACCGATTGCAAAAGCAAGGTATGTTTGTCGCTGAGGATTCAGAAACTAGCAAACTTCTAGGAATGATAACGGCCGAGCTCGTAATAGATCCTTATGGAAGTGCAGAGGGTTACATTCGCACGGTGGTTGTGGATGAGAATGCTCGAGGGCGAAAAATTGGGAAAACCTTGCTCCAATCCTCTTTAGAATATTTGAAAGAAATGGGGGTCGAGGTCATTCGGATCAATAGTAGAGGGAGTAAGACTAAGTACTTTGAGTCTTTTGGCTTTAAACCGACCTACACGGTGATGGAATACCGTCCTTAGATGGAATAAAATAATCGATAAATAATCAAATTAGTGATTTTTAAAAACATTAAATGCTGTATTATCAATAAGAGAACTTTTAAAGTGAATAAATGTGATTAGTGAAAGAGAGAGAGATATTATTATTCAATTTGCAAAACAGTATAAGATTTCTCTACTTCTTCTTTTTGGATCGGCTGTAGATAGTAATGATTACAACGACATAGATTTGGCAGTTAGAGGATTAAAACCTGAATTATTCTTCAAATTTTACGGTGAATTGTTGAGAGCCTTGGAGAAACCGGTTGATCTCGTAGACTTATCCGAAGAGTCTCTTTTTAACAAAATAATAGAAGAGAGAGGAGTTAAAATTTTTGGATGAGCTTAAAAAAGAGGTCCAAGTCGAAAAAGAACACATATTGACAACACTTCAAGCGTTAAGAGAGGCATTGGAACGCAAGGAGAAAACTATAATAGAATTGGCAGCCATTTCTACTTTTCTCCAAAACATATACAACGGAATAGAGAATTGTCTTAAGCGCATACTGAAATTTCTGGAAAAACCGATTGTTAAAACTGAGTCTTGGCATAAAGAACTGGTAGATTTTGCCGTTACTACAAACATAATCACACAGGCCTTATCCAAGAAACTTGATGAATACCGTGCTTTTCGACATTTTTCTATTCATGGTTATGGAATTATGTTTGATAAAAACAAGCTTTTACCTCTTGCTGAGAATCTTCCGGAGATATGGAGTCAATTCGAATCTGAAATTGATGCATTCCTTGAATCACTTGAAGAGGAATAAGAAAATCCATCTTATATCAGGACTGCTCTAATCCTAAAAAACACGCCAAATGAAATTGTAATCGCCAAATTAAAGGACTTTGTAAAGCACTTCGAAACCAATTTTCAAGAACAAATTCGGACCTTTACCGGGAATGTGGGGGATTTTAAACCAGCCACTGCACTGTTTAAAACAATATTTGAGTTACCACATTGATAAACGAGAACCTATTTAGATAATGAAAGAAAAAAAGTGAGATTAAGAGAATTACTTGTTTTTTAGATGAGCTATTAGGTTTTGTACGCCACCGTATATACAGATGATTACTGTAATTATTCCCAAATATAGAAAGGTTATGATAGCGACAAAGGCGGGATAGGAGGGCTCTCCTTCGTTAGAGATGGCAGTGGGAAGAGTTTCAACGATAAAAAATGCATCAATGATTAAAATAAAAGCACCAATAGCAATTATCACGATACCAAAAATGAGATTGTGCAGTTTAAATTTCAAAATTTGGCGGTCTGCGAGGAACCCTAAAGCGAAAATTACTCCCGGGAGCACAAATCCCGCTAGGATAAGCATTGTTATTTGAAAAATTTCTAAAGATCCAATAGAAATCGATTCTAGATCATATATCACAAATAGGAAAATTAGCGTTATAACCGCGAGCCCCATGGTCAGTAGCGAACCAACAAGAGCAAACTTATGTCCTTCTTTCTCTGTGATTTTTACACCCATTCTTAAAGCCTCAATTCTTTTAATTTACCAAATAGGTTGTGTGTTTAATAAAAATACCTCTAGTTAGATATATTTATTTTCATTTATAGAACTGCTTATTATCGCTTAGATCTCGAATTTTCAGTTCGGTCTGTTTTCTTTCTTTTCGTAGGTCTTGGTTTTCTGGATGGTTGAGTTGTTTCAGGACCGAGATCTTCAGTATCAGGGGCATCAGGGATTCTCAGCGTTGGCATTTGATTTATATCATGCAAAAATTCCACCTTTTTCTTCTTTTTTTGTTCAGGCATGAAATTAGCACCTCAGTATTTTTACACCTATTGTTTGATTTGTTTTGTTATTATCAAAATTCTGTTGAAATATATAATTATTTACGCGTATCATTTTTACAATTGAGACTCACTTAACGCTTTCCGCAGGGTATTCACTGCAAGTAAAGCGCAATGTTTATGGGCTTCGGGTAAGCCATTAAGGGCATCTTCTAAATCCTTGGGAGTAATTTTTTTGGCATCATCAAGGGACATATTAGTCACTAAACTGGTTAATTTATTACCACAGGCAATAGTAGGACCACAACCATCGGTCATGAAGGAGGCTTTTGTAATTATATCATTGTTAATCTTCAAAAAGATCTGCTGTGTATCGCCACAAGAACCTTTTATTTCTGCTTGAGCATCTGCGGCTTCGATTTTACCCCAATTATACGGATTATGGTATTCCTCTATCACTTTTTTAGAGAAATCACGTAGTTCTTCTTGATTTATTTCCTCTTGGAGTTGGTCTATGAATTTATCAAACTCTTC
>JAEOSY010000659.1 GCA_016840125.1 Candidatus Helarchaeota archaeon
AGACTACTTTAAAGCCATGGAGGAGGTGATGAAAAGAACAACAATGAAGAATAATTTTACTTGACAGAAGCAAACTAGTATTTTATAAGTAGTACATAACTAATTAATATTAATAGAAATATCAGCGTTTGTTACGTATAGATAGCCGAAATCCATCATCGAGCTATTTTTCACATTGCGTATCGCAATCCAAAATTTACAAACAATTTTTATTCTTAAGTTCGTTTAAAATAGATTCGTAAGCACAATCTATAAGAGGTTTGCCGTAAAAGGGATTGTGTCATCACAGCCGATTTGGTAGACAGATAGGTTTTTAGGCGCAAGGACAATTCGGGAAGTTCATATTTTCTTGATAATGGTCTCAATTCAAATATCTATACTCTGCCATAACAGTTCTTTCCAACAAACTGCTTTCTATAGGACTCCAGTAGTGGTGTTAGTTTTCTTTTCTGTATTTGAACATTTTTTAGCCTCTCTTTAATTTCTGCCTCACTTAACCTAACATTCAATTTTCTGCTAGGAATATCTATCTCTATAATATCACCATCTCTTATTGCACCTATCGTTCCACTATTATAGGCTTCCATTTCCACGTGTCCAATGCAGGGTCCCGTAGTGGCACCTGAAAATCTTCCATCAGTTATTAAAGCCACTGTATTGTACCCTGCACCCTTTATTGCGTCGGTTGGAGTTAACATTTCAGGCATTCCCGGAGCCCCAGCAGGCCCCTGGTATGGAAGTACCACAACATCTCCTTCTTCAATCTTTTTTTCTGCAATTGCATCGATCAGATCTTTTTCTGTATAGAAAACTTTTGCGGGTCCTGAATGAACCTGCATCTCTGTTTTAACGGCAGTCTGCTTTACGATTGCGCTGCTTGCGATATTTCCTTTTAATACAGCGATGCCTCCTTCAGAATGATATGCATTGTCAAGCGACCGAATAACATCATCGTTTAATACTTTCCCATCCTCAGCTATCTGCTTAATAGTTATTCCATTCTTTCTTGGTTAATAATTTACCCTGGGCCTACAACTCATTTTCTTAAACAAAATTCTAATCAGCGATGCTCGACTTCATGCACGTGCCTTTTTCCTCTTACTCCAGCATTCATCGTGTTAAGCAGCAAGGGATATTATGTAGCGCCCGCCATTTCCTTGTCGATAAGAATCCGAAAAATTTCTTTACTTCCGTACAAAATTCAAGTTATAGCATCCATAAGCTGTCCGACGAGTTCCTTTTTCATCCGTCACCTCCTTTCTCTTATTCGCATTACTCGTATACGAAAAATGAAACTTTTCAAATTTATACCGATAGTGTTATCCAATATTGACCAATTTATGCTATAATTGCTTTAATATATCTTCTACCTGCTCATGAGTTAGCCTCAAATATTTCTCCTCTGCCAATGTTTCTTCAAGTCTGCTTTTCGTAAATACATCGAAAGCGATATCACCATCTTCGGGAAAATAGCCCACGAACTCTTTTTCGGCTGGTCTAATGACCACATTTGGGTTATAATCCCATGCTATATCCCATACTTCCTCGGGATATGCAGTGAGAAAAACTATTTTACCCTGTTCTTTGCCATCAATCCCGTGGAACACACATGGGATGACATGATCCACCTTCCATCCAATTTGATCTAAGGCCTCAATAGTGAACATCTTTAAAATCCAAGGATCAAAATTAATTTCAAGATTCGCATGAATGTGAGTATATAGGCCAGAATCTACCATTCGAAGAAGCTTTTTCCAGTGTGCTGACACAAAATAATTTCTGATTTCACGCTCTTCTTTTGGACCTACCGTTTTAAAATCAAATTGATTATAGAAGCTGTCCATGTGACTCTTACCCCAGCCAATGATATTCTTTCCCTCTTCACCATTAGACGGATCTGCAGGTTCTAAAACAACGTTAGGATTAAATCTCCACCACATATCAATCGCAGGTATATATAAGCTCCTCTCAGGGTTGTGTGGGTGAACGCTGTGTAACCCCGCCATGCCAGGTGCAGGAACAGTCGTGAGATCGATTTTCCTATCAAGGGTCATCCCTTTAAGTTCGAAATATCTCTCAATTAAATTGCATAAGGAATAGGCATCAATTTGATTCTCCCAATATAGATGAATGTGATAAACCTCTTCCTCAGTTTGCATAATCATTCTCATTAGCACTTGCCACTGATCAGATTTGAAATACCTGACTACATCGTGTATTATTCTTTCTTGCTCCATGATCCTGCCTCCTAATCTTCGGGCGCTTTACGTTATGTCTGCGATTTCTCAATGTCCTTTTTAAATCTTTTCAGCTTTCATTGAAATTTAGGGTTATTCCAAAACTCGCGGTTGGCAACTCCAATTGTGATTTTTCAATCAATAATCGGTTAGATTTTATCAAAACTCCTTATTTATCTTTTTCTGGAAATAGACGATGCGCTCCCAAATGATAAGAAATACTAGTTACTCATTTTTTTTAGGAACAAAAAGTGGAAAATATAAATTCTCTAGAGCGCTAAAAAAATTTCTTTTGATTCCCATTAATACTTTTCTTTCCGATAGTCGATTCTTTTTCTATGCCTTTATTGGAAGATGGCCATATTTATCAATCAGCTCAACTATTCTACCTATTCGATTTATGTCACCATCAACTGGGAAATTATCACCCATTCCTAAAATAAAATTATAACCAGGAGCAATCTCTCTGAAAAGATTCATTATATAAGCATCAAATTCTTCATTACTATATTGTGGTTGAAAAAGTACAGCCGGTACCCCACCCCATATAACCACTTGATCACCACAAGCTTTTTTAAATTCAGCATTGGTAACAGAGGTCATCGGTGCTGGTGACCACGCTTCACCAACATCGATTGTTGTTTCTAAAAACATGGGAATGAGCCTTCTCATTTCGCCATCAATATGAACTTGGGAAATTTTTTTATTGGCGTGTATAAATTCCACTACATCCTTAAACCAAGGCACAAAATACTTTTTGAATATTGGTGTATGGATATCGTCGCTCCAATTGCCACACACTTTAGGTATCTCTAACGGAGATTCCGTTAATATTTTTATCTCTTTCCAAGCAACCTCTTTCATTAGCTCGTATAGGTGTTCAACTTTTTTTTGATGATCATAAAGCTCATAGAAGAATGTCTCGTAACCCATTATCCTCCGCATAATTGCCTGCATTGGAGAATAACTTTCGCCGCAGATGACTAAACCATCTTCCTTGACTAAATTTTCAGCTTTGCGATAATCATCCAAATAGGGAACAAGAATTGTATTTTTAAGCAGAAAGTCGATCGCAGGATAATCTTTTATGCTCTTAAATGGGAATTCTAGCTCGTACTCAGTTGTTGCGCCCTCTTTCCAAAAAAGTGCTGTTTTTTTTGTCAAGATGCCCTTTGGTGTTCTAAACTCCATTGAAGTGTAATCAGAATATTTATCCACTACCACTTCGATATTTTTATATTCATATTTCCATAATTTGATGTTGCGAAGCTGTACCCCAGCACCTTGGTCACGTACAATATCGAGCATATTCCAATTCCGATACTTCTCCGGAAGGGTATCATGCGCTAGATGATAATTATACCAAAGATCGATTCGTGCAACGAATGGAAGTTTATCTGTTTTCTGTTTTCGAGCAACTGCCAATATATTTTGTTTATGAGTAGGTTGCAAAGTCGATCCCTTAATAATTCTGCAATTAGCTTCAGTTAAATTTTGCGAGCCACTTCCGGCATAGTTCGGCCGCACTGGCACTGTCTGGACAATAAGCGTCAGCATTAATTTGATCCGCAAATTGCTGAGTAATCGGTGCTCCACCAACGATTATTTTTACAGTTGAGCGTAGATTTTCTTTTTCAAGAGCTACAATAACATTCTCCATTTCAACCATAGTTGTTGTAAGTAGCGATGATATACCTACTATATCTGGTTTATATTTTTTAACCCCTTTTACAAACGAGTCTCCTGAGACATTGGTTCCAAGATCGATAACTTCAAAACCGACTCCATGCAGAAATTTAGCAACCAAATTCTTCCCAATGTCATGGATATCGTGAAGTACTGTGCCAATCACCACTCTTCCTATGGTAGGAATGCCTCCAGAAACCAAATGTGGTTCGAGAAATTCAAGAGCTTTCTGTGCAACACGAGAAGAAAGTAACATATCAGGTATAAAATATTCTCCGCTGCTGAATTTATCTCCAACTATGACCATGGCTGGTTGAAGACCTTTAGTAATAAGCTCTTCTGGCTTAATGCCTTTTTCAATCCCCTCTTTAACTATTTCGATAGCTCTTTCAATATCTTTGTTTACCACTGCATCAATTAATCGTAAAAAACCAAAATTTTTATAAACGCTTGTTACCATTTTTAATGATAGACTCCCATTATGTTTTCAATTCATTGAACCATTAAATATTCATTTATATTCAGATATTTGACGGACTAAAAATAATCAATCGATAATAATTATATCTCCAAACCGATACGATTGCCATCCGCAACCGCATCTCGCATTGTTCGCGGTTTAAGGCTGTCTCCTATAAGATGGATTTCGGGAACTTTTCCCTTAATTTCCTCGTAAAGCTTATTGTTAGAAATTGAACCGGCCGCAAGCACTATCGTATCAAACTCAATAGCTCTTTTCCTATCGTCTTCGGTTAAAATTACAAGACCACTGGATGTAATTTCCTTGTATCTTATGTTAGTTATAAAAGTGATTCCTTTATTTACGAGCCTATTCAAACAATAGTCTTTAAGGACCGGACCCATATTCGCTGCGATTTCAGGTCCTCTTCGAATGACTGTTACCTTTTTCTTTTGTTCTAAAAGAAATTCTGCGGTCTGGACACCTACAGATTCTCCCCCAATTATCAGAACCCTTTCTTTCACATCAACCTTTCCTTCTAGAACATCACTTGCTTTTACGACATTGGCATTTTCTAAACCTGGAATCTCTGGGATAACGTAATCAACCCCAGTCGCAATAACCACTTTATCGGGATTAAAGCGTTCTACTTCAGATTTTAATGCCTTTTTATTCGTTTCGATTTTCACATTATGTTTTTTCAGCTGTATCGTAAGATACTTTATCAAAGCGCGAATTCGATCTTTATGAGGTGGGATTGACGCAGATATTAACTGCCCTCCTAACTTAGGTCTTTGCTCCCAAAGCGTAACCATATGACCTCTTAAAGCTGCAACGCGAGCAGATTCCATACCTGCTGGACCGCCACCGATAACAAGTACTTTTTTCGGTTCCTCTGTCCGAATAAAGTTTTGTTCTCCCTCTTTTCCCAAAGCTGAATTTACGGTACATCTTATCCCAATTTTAGAAGAATTAGATCCCAATATATTAGACCAGAGATCATTGCGACAATCAAAACAATCTATGCACGGTTTAATATCCTCTATTTTACCCAAGGATGCCTTGTTTGGTAGTTCCGGATCAGCTAGAAGTTGCCTTCCCATAGCAATAAAGTCTGCCTTTTCTTCCGCTAGAAACTTTTCCGCCGCATAAGGAGTAATTTTGCCAACTGCAATTACTGGTATAGAAACCGCTTTTTTCACTCTTTCTGCAAGGTGAATTATTACGCCGGGAACGAATTTTGGTTGACTTAAATTGTTTGGGGCTCCAGGACCAAAAGCAGATACATGGATGGCATCAGCACCAGCTTCCTGTGCTATTCGTGCAGTTTCTTGCGAATCCTCTTCTGTTATACCTTCCTCAAGTCCATATTCTTTGCCTGTTATTCGAACCCAGACAGGGTAATCAGTTCCTACTGTTTCCTTTACTTTCTTTATCACTTCAACGAGAAATCTTGCTCTATTAGACAGAACACCCCCGTACATATCGTCGCGCTTGTTCGAAACGCGTGACAGAAATTGGTCAATAATATAGCTATGCGCGCCGTGGA
>JAEOSY010000660.1 GCA_016840125.1 Candidatus Helarchaeota archaeon
AAGGGCGTATTGACTTAGCTCTGTTAATTCATTATCATCGTCTATTTCTCGTAATTTTGCCTCTATTTGGGCACGATTGGCTTCAGGGATACTAAAAAGGATTCCCGTGATAAGATCCTCCCTTAGACTATCTGTGGTAGATGGCGATGCGGATAGTTTTGCTTGTATTTTGGATTTAAGAGCATCAGAATTCGTGGAAGAAATAACCATCGATTCGAGTTCAGAGTTTGGTATTGCGCCACGTTCAAGAATTCCAAATATTTCGTTTAATAATTCCACCGAGAGCGAGAAAAGTTTCTTAGAATCTGCGTCAATATAATTTTGAATGACAGGGATAATATCGGCTTTAATAGAGTCTTGAGAAAATAAGGATTCGGAACCGGGACCGCTATAGGTAGATGCCATCTCTGGTACGTTAACTGGAGTAGATGGTGTATCAGGTACGCTAACCTGGGTTGGTGAAGATTCAGGCACGCTTACTGGTGATGGTGTGGATTCCGAGGAGTTTATATGAGCCCTTGGCGATTCAGGTAGTCTTATCGGTTGGGGAGTCTGTTCAGGTACATCTACTAGAGATGGTCTTGATTGGGAAGTATGTGCAGGAGAAATTCTTCTGGGTTCCTTCATTATAGCAGTCATCACAGCATCAGAAGTAGAATGACTGGAGATTATCGCTCGTAATTTTTCTACTGAGATAACCTTTATTTGTAAAATATTAAATAATTCATTCAAAACTTCAACACTAAGTGAATATAACCGTGATTCGTCCATTTGTAATTCTAGGTTAATGATGGGAATAATATCTGCCTTTATTGATTTAGTATATGCTTCTTCGTCCATTCAGACCAACCTACACGAAAAGATTTCACCATACATGAGGGAATACTGGCATTTTTTTAATTGTACTCAATCTAAGTGTATTATTGATGACTTTTAAAATCTAAGCTTTTTTCGGGTAAAATACTAAAAGTATCTTGGGTTGTTTAATTTAATGAAAAAAATTTAATTAACTTTGTTTTTATTGTGCTTAAGCAATTTAAAAGCCAAAAAACGAACTTAGCAAATTAAATTTAAGAAAACAACGAGTCGAAAGTGATAAAAATGCCGAAGAGACCATGGTCGTCATACCATAATATTAAGGGGAAACCATTTGTAAAACGCTGGAAAAAAACCAAGAAGGGACGCCGGGAATACATCCATGGAGTGCCAGATCCCAAGATCCGTATGTTTACAATGGGTACAAGCAAGGATTATGCCTATCATGTTTTATTATTATCAGATTCAAATGCACAAATCAGCCATTTAGCTTTAGAAGCAGCGCGTATCGCAGCAAACCGCAAGCTTCGGAATATAGTTGGGAGAGAAAATTATTTTCTGAGGATCTTAGTTTATCCCCATCATGTAGTTCGTGAACATCGAATGATGGCGTTTGCAGGAGCAGATCGGCTTCAAGATGGGATGAGAAAAGCGTTTGGAAAACCATTTGCGACAGCGGCAAGGGTAAGACGTGACCAAAAGTTGATGTCAGTTAAAGTTGATAAGGAACATCTTCCAATTGCTAAAGCAGCCCTTAAAGGAGCTAAGATGAAATTTCCACAACACTGCCACGTAGAAGTTATTAATCTAAAAGCGGCAGAAACGCCCGATGCCAAAACTTAGGGGAATTAAAAAGCTCAATTCCTTTTATTTAAAAATACCATATTCTTGATAGTGTTTTTTTACAGGTTTCGGAAAGTAATAGAATTCAATTTGGGCAATTGGTGTACCGTAATGAAATATGAGGGTAATGGGAGAAATATTTTTTATTTCTAATACTAATTTCTGCATTTGCATGGGATTAATTATGGATGCAGTTTGTATTATTAATCCAAGCCTGCCTATGCTGGATTTACCTAGCACATGCCCAGAGATATGCCTGTTAAAGTTAATTTCTTCATACACTTCAAGCAACATAAATTGATCTTTATGGATGATTAATTTACCCGCTAAATCTTCAACAAGGTCGTATCGATGTGTATAATTATCTAAGAACTCTTTTATTGAATGTTGTTTTGAATCAAAGAAGGGTACATCCTTATCCTTAAACTCCCAGAGATAGCGTCCAACACAAATATCCAAGGAAACTGAAGAAATGTTTTCAGGTTTAAAAGGATCGATTTTTAAGTAGTGATTATGATCTGGACAGCAAGTACATGAATTTTTAATTAAGTAATTAATCCCTTCACCGGTTACAAGAGAACCAGAATGATTTGAAGAAAAGTTTTCCAAGATAAAGAGCCTCTATATTTTTGCAGATTATAAAAAGGGAAGAAAAATTAAATTCTCCTCAAACGGGCCCAAATACTTCGAATAACAACACCAAATGCCTCGATTTGGGAGTCACCTTTCATGACGAGTCCTGAAGGTATACCCCTTTCGTCTAGGGGTGCGAGGAGCATCTCCTCGTTATCACGAATAATGCCCCAAATATCACCTTTATAATCTCGAATTTCGATATTAGGTTTTGAATTCCATTTTTCAATCAGTTGTGGGTCTTTTAGAGCAGGTACTGCTATAGATACCCGAACAGCCGGACGAACCCCGTCAAAATTAAGATCATTAAGAGTAGATGTTTCAGGGAGAAATACCATTACTGTGCTTTTGGTCTTGGAGAAGATGGAAGCGATGGTAACTACCGCAGAGGCAGCGTCAGAGACGAAGTTAGATGCAGTTGGTGCAGTTATTCCATCCCGTTTGATGAGTCGCTCGTATTGTTCAATCTTAACATCACGGAGAGCAATTTCGGATTCTAAATTTTGTTTTTGTTGTGTATGCTCTTTTTCGAGAGTAGCAATAGTGGTGTTTGATTCTTTTAAGGCAGTATCCATTTCTGAAATACGTTGCTGAGCACCTAATTCCCCAGTCGGGGTACTTAATTTCACTGAAGAAAGTTCCTTCACGCCCCGCTCCAGATTAGCATTTTCTTCCCGTAATGCTTTAATGGTTTCCTCGCGTTCAATGATTTTTGTATTGTAATCTTTTTGTTTCTTATTGAGTATATTTGTTAATTGGGTAATTTCGGTTTTGAGTTCTTCCGTTTTTTCAAGAGCTTTTGATTCAATCCCAGTTACCTGGCGCGTCACATTTTCTAAATTCTTCTGTAAGGAGATAAGTTGCTTCTGTAACTCTGAAATGGTCTTTTGCTGCTCAAGAATTGTGGTCTCTTGATCTTTCAAGGTTCTTTGCTGCTCTGCAATGATTCCAGTTTGATTTTGGATACTATCTGATAATTTTTCGATTTGGTCTCGGAGTTGAGCGCTAGCTGCTTTAACTTCGGTAACTTGACTTTTCTGATTCTCAATGGTTTCATTCTGAAATTGTATTCTCTGTTGGAGCACTGCCACTTTTTCCTTATCTTTTAACCTATCAAAATCGCCAGGAAGACCCACCTTTTTACCTCCTTAAGTCACAATAGGATTATTTAGATTTGGCTCGTTCCGTTTTTAACATATCAAGGACAGTTTCAGCTAATTCTTTGGGCACTACAGGATTATTGAGGATCTCCTTATCGGATAAATCTTCAAACTTCTTCCCTTCAGAAATTGCCCACTCCACTATAGCCGTGAGAAGGCGCGTTTTAATTACAGTATCGGGGTTCAAGCTCATACTATCGATACCACATTCAATAAGAAACGCTGCAATGGATGGCCAATCACTTGGGGACTGTCCGCAAATTCCAACTTTCCGGTTGAATTTATGCGCAGTTTCAATGAGCTTTTTAAGAGAGCGCTTAACGGCTTCGTTTCGTTCATCAAACAGGTGGCTGATTATTTCGGAATCACGGTCGAGCCCGAGGGTGAGTTGTGTCAAATCGTTGCTTCCAATACTAAAACCATCAAACACTTCTGAGAATTTATCTGCCAATATAATGTTTGATGGAATTTCTGCCATCACGTATATCTGGAGTTCATTATCACCTTGTTTTAATCCATTTTTATTCATGATCTTTATGACACGTTTTCCTTCTTCAACGGTTCTACAGAATGGAACCATTATTTTTACATTTGTAAGACCTATTTCCTCTCGTACTTTTTTAAGTGCCTTACATTCTAATTTAAATGCAGGAAGGAAATCCTCATCGTAGTAACGAGATGCACCACGCCATCCTATCATCGGATTATGTTCCTCGGGTTCGTAGAGATGTCCCCCTACTAAATTCGCATACTCATTCGTTTTAAAATCGCTTAATCTTACGATTACATCGTTGGGATAGAAGCTTGCGGCAATTCGAGCGACTCCTTCTGCCAACTTATCAACGAATAATTGTGATTTATCATCGTAGCCAATAGCAATTTCATCAATCTTTTTTATTATATGCGCATTTGATTTGTCCTTTTTGAGCTTATCATAGTTAATTAAAGCTAAAGGATGAATTTGGATGTGAGAATTGATGATAAATTCTAATCGGGCTAAACCTACACCATCTACTGGTAGTTTACCTTGATCAAATGCGGTTTCAGGGATTCCAACATTCATGAAAATTTTGGTTTTCGTTTGTGGGACCGTTTCCAAGTCAAGTTGCTTAATTTCATACTTTAATATGCCCTCATAGACATTACCAAAGCCCTTACTACAATCTACTGTAATTTTCTGCCCTTTTTTAATGGCTTCAGTTCCATGTTCAGAGCCTATTACACAGGGAATGCCGAGTTCACGTGACACAATTGCAGCATGACATGTCCTACCCCCATGATTCGTGACAATTGCCGAGGCTATTTTCATAATGGGTTCCCAATCAGGGTCCGTTTCGACTGCAACCAGAACTTCACCTTTCTTAAATTCCCCAATATCTTTAACGTTTGTTATAGTATTAGCGATTCCCTGACCTATTTTGCGCCCGACCGCATCCCCTTGAATTAGCAATTTTCGGTCACCCTCAGGAACCATATTCACGTATGTTTCAATGATTTCTTTCTTTTTCTGGGATTCAACAGTCTCAGGGCGCGCCTGTAATATA
This sequence comes from Candidatus Helarchaeota archaeon, assembly GCA_016840125.1. The sequence continues at coordinate 4,997 of JAEOSY010000660.1, forward strand.
TACAGCTTATTGTTACGTCCATCGAGACCCCATTCCGTGTCCATGGCCTTTCCATAGTGCTTTTCGATCTGTATTATATAGCCAGCTAATTCCTTAACTTGATCTTCATTCAATACAAATCGTTTTCTATCTTCGGGCTTAACTTCAACCTCTTTTACATCATGGGTTTTTTCATCCCTGATGAGTTTAATGAATTTATTTCCATGTTGCTTTCCAATGATTCCTTTTGTTGGTTTAAAAACATACCACTTATCTGGATTTATTTTACCTTGAACTACGTATTCACCGAGACCCCAGCTCCCTTCAAGATAAACAACCTTGTCAAAACCGCTTTCTGTATCAATACTAAAGCCAACTCCGGCGGCACCAAGATCTGTATAAATCATAAGCTGAATGCCGACGGATAATGCTACATCGAAGTGATCGAATCCTTTATCTTCCCTATAAGAAATTGCACGGTTGGTGAAGAGGCTCGCCATGCAGTCAATAGATTTCGCGATTATGGCATCTGCACCCTTTACGTGCAGGTATGTCTCCTGTTGACCCGCAAATGAGGCATCAGGTAGGTCCTCTGCCGTTGCTGAACTCCGTACTGCACAACTTGGCTCGTCGATTTTTGATTTTTTCCCTAATTCTAGATAATATTCCCTCATTAATTTTTCAAGATCCTCAGGCATCTTGGCACTTTCAATGGCAGTTCTAATTTTTTCGCCGCGTTCAGCTAAATTCTTCATATCATGGGTATCAAGATCGGCAAGCGTGTCCCGAATGAACTGTTCTAGGTTATTCTCTCGGATAAAATACCGATATGCCTCAGCGGTCATTGCGAACCCAGTTGGGACTGGTACTTTCGTTTTCTCGATCATTTCACCAAGGCTGGCGTTTTTTCCTCCCACAAGAGGAACGTCTTCAATACCACATTCTTCAAACCATAAAACTAACTTTTTCTCTTTATCGTCAGTCATCATAAATTACCTTTACATTAATCATTTTATTTATAGTAAATTTGAAATTACAAATTTCAAAAAAGCTCTTCATAGATGTTTTGTGTTCATTTTTATAAAATTTTAGTTAAACTCTTTAAGTTTGGAAAATAATATTTGCTAATGATAAAAAGTAAGATGGTGATTATATGAGTCCAGCACGAGCAATGTTATTGGAAGTTGGCGGAATGGGCATGATTCGCGAGATAATGTTTAAACAAAATTATATCCAAGACCCTCGGCGGGCTGCGATATTAGTGGATGAGGTGAACGGGGTGTTCTGGGTCTGGCTGGGGATGGATGTGAATTTGAAGACGCGAAAAGCAATCATACCCGTAGCAGAGAAGTTAGTTTCGGACAGGGGTTATAACTCTAAGACAGATGGACATCGACTTGGAGAAAATTGTTCTCGAATGATTGTGCTTGATCAGAAGAACCTTGGAGACCCAAGCGTGCAGCAAAATCATCAGGTAGCCTTAGGAATTTTTAATATGAATTATATTGAAGATGGGCGGTTTGTTGTCCAATTTTCAGGTGCAGCAGCAGCAGCAGTAACAACCGCAGATCCCCGTAGCACGGCAATGGCAGGAATTATGATTGCCAGTATTTTAGAAAGCGCTCCAGAAGTTTTTGTGGGTAAGACTTCCCAAGGGATTTATAGTGTCGATATAGGTCAAGGAACCATCAAATTCCAAATCAAAGACGGAAATATCCAATTAGTGCAGGGTAGCATCGGGCTTAATGATCAAATCCAGCGGGCATTTCAGGAGAATATCCAGGCTCTAAAATGATAAAAAAGGGATTTTAACAGATTGTTCATAAGGAATTATGCAATTTTTGAACAGACTTTTTTTTAATCAGGGGAATTCATTTCTGTAAAAAAATGATATGAGATTGAAAAAAAAAATCAATCTAAATATTTTCCAATTTAAATCTGAAAAGGAGAAATTCAAAGAGTAACTTCAACAATCTAATTCCCGAAGCTACATTTGAAATACCCTTGGAAAGTTTGGACAAAAAACCATTATCTTTTTATATCCCCTTTCACGTAGAATCTAACTGTAGATTATAACAATAATCTACTTAAAACCTCTTGAGGGAGAAATATGGCAAAAGAAAAAATGGTAATTACCAAAACTGCTTTACGTAGATTAATGAAAGCCGAAGGTAACGCGACTATTGTAGCATTAACCGCAATTCTATCGCTCCAAGAACATTTAAATGAAACTGCAATTGAGATCACAAAAAAGGCTCTAGCCTTGGCTAAACATGCGAAACGTAAGACAATTACCAAAGCAGATATTAAATTAGCAATCTAAATTATATATTATCCTCCCCCTTTTTTTTTGGTTTTTCATTTTTAGAGTTTAACTTTCTAATAAATCGAACGATACTAGGATTTTAGAGATTCATTTTCCTTTCATCTCTGAAAATTTTTCAACGCCGGTTTTCACTGCCAGTAGATTTTCGAGGGGTACGCCCCAGCCGACTTCACATCCGTGGGCCAGAATAAATTTGCCGCCAGGGGTTAAGGCGTTCAAATTTTCAATGACTTCCTTTTCAACATCTTGTGGAGTCCCCGTGAGGGTAGGACCAGTTTGGTTTAAAGTACCAATGATGTAAATCTTGTGTTTTTTCTTCATCTCTTTCCAGTAATTCACATCGGAGTTTCCAAAGGGATCAAAGGTGGGTTGAACCCCAAGCAATCGACAGTCCGTAATCATTTGATCCCAATAGGGTTTCCGCCCACAATTATGCATTACGATGCCCATCCCCGTTTTTTTCCTAAATTTATTCACCCATTTCCCCTCAATTTCCCAGAAATCTTTGTAAGACGCCATATCTTTATTCCCTAGATAGGAAATATTTATATCAATTAGCGGTGTTCCACCCATTTCATCCTTCCATACTTCTAAAAATCCTAAATTCGATTGATAGATTTTTTCTGCTAGTTTGGGCAGCAAATCAGGATTTAAATAAAAATCAGTCCAAGCCTGCTCCCCCCGCATTTGTTGGATAGGACCCCAGGTAAGATCTGAAAAGAAGAAATTGCCCGCCATTGGGCTATGGGTTAGTTCCTTGAGGTGTTTGAAGGCTTTAATTAAAGTGGGATATAAGCCTGCCTTTCTATGATCGGGAATTTCAAGTTGATCTACGTCCTCAGGAGTTTTTAGCAAACGGTCTTCGGGAGTGGCTGTAGAAGTTAGATATTTTCTATGAATAAATTTTGCGCCAAATGCTTCTGCGGTAATTAAAGCAGGGTCTAGAGCAACATAGGGAATATCAGACCCAAAGAATTCTTGTGTTTTTACAGTAGCTTTTGCCCAAAATTCAGGAGAATTATATAAATCGGGAATTGTACACCCCATGACTCGAGATATCATTTGTTCAGCAGCCATAATCGTAAAAGGAGGACGATCGGTTTCTCCACCCATTAATGCAGTTGTAACCCGTTCAATTTTTTCATTCCAATCATACATTTTTATTCACTCTTCATCAAAAATTTAAATTTATTTCAATCTATTAATTCTCTTACAATTTTTAAAGCCTCAATTGCATCGTAAGCATAAGCATCAGCGCCTATCTGTTCGGCAGCTGTTTTTGAAAGCGCTCCACCACCAACGATGATTTTCAATTGGTTACGTAGATTATTTTTTTCTATTTCCTGAATAGTATTTCTCATGCTTGAAATACTTGCGGCCATGAGACATGATAGCCCGACTAGATCTGGCTTTAACTCTTTAATTTTTTGAATCCAAAGCTCGATTGGAACATCTACACCTAGATCATGAACTTCTATCCCACTAATTGTTAAAATTGTGCTCACTATATTCTTCCCAATGTCATGAAGGTCCCCACTCACAGTTCCTAGTAAAATAACGCCAGATGTCTCAAATTCAGTTTTTAAATGAGGTTTTAGTAAATCAATGGAGTTATTTGTAATTAGTGCTGCAAACATCAGCTCCGGAATGAAATATTCGCCAACTTCAAACTTGTTCCCAACCGTTTTCATTCCTTCGTATAAGCCATTCATTATAATATCGTATGCAGGTATTTGATTTTCTATAGCTTCTTTAATCAAGCTAAGAACCTCGTCCATTTTTAAATTAACAAGAAAATTTTGGATTTTATCAAACAATTCTGCTTCCATTTTTCTCATCTTCACAGGTTATGTTTCTATCTCCTATAAGACCAGCCAAATTGGTCATAATAATCTTTGAAATTCACGTTGAATTTGTAATTTGTAAAAGACGGAATTTCATGGTCACATCTTGGACATCTCACAAATCCACAATCACCCAATACCCCCTTAGAACAGCCCATGCACGCAATTGCCCTAGAGTGCATTTCTGAAAACAGAAAACCACATTTTGGGCATTTTATTTTATGTAATACTTCTTGAGGGATGTTTAAACCATGGATTTTGGATGATGGTTTCAAAACCTTTCACCAGATACAACTTTAAAATGTTTAGTATAAATAACCAGTCCTAAGAAAAAAAGAAATGATATTTTTATAAGTCTCATCTAATAACTTAGGCCATGCTGTTGAGCCTTTTGCTTAGCCCATTCACAATCTGCATCTAATCCCATTTGAATAATTGCTTCTGCTTCTGGATTTAAGATTTTGATATGGACCGGAAATGGTTTACTTTCCTTACCTGGGGGTCCTCCGGGAGCCATAACTTCGATAAATGTCCATTCAGATACTTGATCAAACATACTCTTAATTATGGCGCACCAGCTCTTTGTAGGAACACCCATCCGTGTCAATTGGGAACCAATTTTTAAAAGTTCGCTGCTGAATTTCGTGACAATGGGTTTTTGTAAAAATCTTGACATTCTTATTCCACCTCAACTCATTTCATGATTCGAAACCCTTAGAGGATTTAATCAAATATGAGTCTTTTTATATTTATATATTGTTCCTAAAATTGAAAATTTTTAAAAAAATGAAAGGTTAGATAGATTTCCTTGAATTTATGAATGAATTATTCGATCTTCTTCTGCGGGTGAGAGAGGTTCAGCCACAAATTCGCAGATCTCGTCGCCTTTTGCAATACATTTAACTTCGCGACAGACAATCTTTTGTTTAGTGATAAATTCAAAAATCCCTGCAACTACTCCAGCAATTAAGGCATCGGAAGCAGCATGTTTTTGTTGCATTGAAGTCCCGAATATGGAATTTTTTAAAGTTACTCGAGCATAGCCCGTCTCTATATTTGCTTCCTGGATTTCTGTAATACCCCACCCACGGACACCGACAATCTGAGCGTAAGCGCGGAAAATGGCTTCACCCTCTAAATTAAATCGCTCAGATATTTGTTTCGCAAATTGTAACGCCATCATTTCTCCAGCATGGTACATTATCTCACTTGCGCGTTCCTCGCCTGCTAAGTCTTCTATACTCCCTATAATAGTCATGAGCGTCCCTTTTGGCATGAGGAGGACGCGAAGACCCATCAAGGACAAAGTACCTTCATTATCGATTGTTAATTGATCTTTTGCCTTTTGAAGGTCCAAATTCAAGAAGCCCAATTCTCGAGCTGGACTAGCAACAAATTCACAATGATCGTCCCCTGTGGCACTACATTTTGTTTCTATAGTATCCCAAACCTCTCCAGTTACTGATTCAAGAATAGATGTAATAAATCCTGCAGCTTCTTGGTGGATTGGATTATTTGCTTTAAAATTCCATAAATTATGGGCATGGAGTACCACAATTCCTTTGTGTAAATCAAAGGTTTTACTAATTATTTTCCCGTACCCTAGCACACCAACCTGGCGCATGATGGCAAAAGGTCGAGTTAAATCTCTGGTTTTATAAAAAGAAGTTAAATATCGAAAAAATTCTTTCCCAGCAACTTTTCCGATTATAAAATACATTTTACAATACTCGTCATAGCTTAACTTTTGGTACATCCTTTGAATAACCTGTACATACTGGTTTACAGGGAGAATTAGATATCTCAAACCGAACATTTCGATATTATTATCTACTAAGCTCATATTATTCTTCAAAACTTCGAAGTCATCCAGCATTCTGGTTTGAATTCTAATTTTTTTGGTTGTAACAGAATATGGAACTTCAGTACTTACCAGTTGACCGCCGTAATAACGATTTTTAAGTATTCGGAGATGGGGAACGAAAATTCCACTTATTTCTTGTACGCGAAGGTTGATAATAATATCAGCCATATTTTCGAGTGCCGTTACGAATTGAGTGGAATGGGCAGGTCGATCCAAATAAAATAAGCCTAAATCATCTCGACTTTTAATTGCTTTAAAAAATTGCCGAAAAAATCGGAGAGCCTTGGCCTCATCACCTATTGTAATGAACATATTAGTGATATCATCGAAAATCCAACGGACGGTCTCTTCAGCCTCACAAATGTCTTCCCGCGATTTATCGATTATATATTTTACTTTAGCGATATCATTCGGCTTGTCAATATCGATTATTACATCCTTGTATGCAAAAGTCTCGGGATATTCCACGGGACCATAACAATTAACTATAAAGAACCGGTTGGCTTGGATAGCGGATTGTAAATCAGCAGGACTTGAAATCATTTCTGGTAATTCGAGTAAATGATGCGGAGGATACTTATATTCCACTATAAATACTCTCCCTTCGTCCTTTCTTAATTCTTCTAGAGCGAAATACCCTGTAAATGCACCTTTGTTCGTAGCGGGATGCTCAGAAGTTATTAAGATCGTGCTACCTGGTGCAACCCCGCCACCCAATAATTGATCTAGCGACTCTATTCCGAACTTATCAAATTGTCTCCGCATGTAACCTTCACCCTACAGAGACTGCGTGAGATAACATTTAGATATTTACACGAATGGTCACTTATAACATTGCGGAATTTATGACAATGAGGGCTGACCTAGCTGAATTCATTCAGTTATCACCCAGAGTTTTTTAATTTAAATAGATTAGATTCCTATTTGAATTGATGGACCGGGTCATCTTTCACGTGGATATGGATGCGTTCTATGCGTCGTGTGAGGTCATGCGGAATCCGGAATTAGTGGATAAACCCGTGATCATCGGAGCGGATCCCAAGGAGGGCAAAGGAAGGGGGGTGGTTATGACCTGTTCATATGAAGCGCGAAAATATGGGGTCCGGTCGGGGATGCCCATTTCACGCGCTTTTAGATTGTGTCCAAAGGGGATCTATATTAGATCCGATATGAAATACTATAAGGAAACTTCAGACAAGGTAATGGAGATTCTACGTTCTTATGCTGATAAAGATGAAGAACATATCGAAAAAACTACAGAATCCGAAGAGGACTGGGTTTATAAATTTGAGCAATGGGGAATGGATGAAGCCTTTCTTGATGTTACTAAATCTATATCAAGTAATAATATGCCAACCTCACTAGCTCAAAAAATAAAAGATGAAGTTTTTGAAAAATTACACCTTACGTGTTCGGTTGGCATTGGTCCAAATAAGCAGGTAGCAAAGATTGCCTCGGATATAGATAAGCCAGACGGGATCACATTCGTCCCCACAGAAAAAGTCCGGTTGTTCTTGGATCCCCTGCCTGTCGATAAAATAATTGGCATTGGACCCAAAAGTAAGAAACTTCTGAATAAAAAATTGAATATTAAAACCATTGCGGAACTTGCAGATTACCCAGTTGAAGACTTGAATAAGGTCTTTGGTAAAATGGGAATTTATCTCAGTAATGTAGCGAGAGGGGTTGATAACAGTCCAGTACAGGAAGGATATGAACGAAAATCCCTTGGTTCAGAGGTAACCTTTTCAGAAGATGTTGGAGATTTTGATACTGTTTATAAAACCCTTAATTTACTCATAGAAAAATTACACACGTCATTGATCAAAAAGAAATTTCTCTACCAAGTTGTTGTGATAAAAATTCGTTTTTCCAATTTTAGCACTTATACTCGCCAGCAGAAACTTAAGACGCCAACGAATGACAAAGCGACTGCCCAGCAAATAGGGAAAAAACTCCTCAAGGAATTTGAATCGAAGCAAAGAAAAGTACGGCTTCTTGGTTTTCGATTTACACATCTTTCTCAGGCAAAATTTATCCAGAAAACACTGTTTGATTAAGCAACTTCACGAAGAAAGTATTCTAAATTCCCAACACCGAGCTCAATAGCTTTTTTAATATGAAAAACATCAATTGGTGATTTGGGTTTCCAACTGGGATCAACTTTTTTCAATAAGGTGAATCCATAGGCATCCAGCGCCACAGGATCTATACCAGCCATGAGGTAACCGATATCCTTTTTAATTCCACCGTGGCGAACTTCATTAGCGTTGATAAGTGTTACAACCGCATCCATGATCGTTAAATCGGGTTTAAGCAGGGTATTGAGTTCGGCGATTCCATCGTGAATATTCTTTTTTCCCATATGCATATGAATGCGATCTCGTTTGGTAAGATACCCAAAAGCATTTTTCAAGGCTCCCGTCATCGAACAGTTCGGGTGAATTTTCAAAACGGGTAATGAGATGGTATAATCGTATTGAGATGGAATGCTGGAGAAGGTCAGTTCATATCCACGAATAGTTTTTATAGTTTGCATTTCATTTTCATAAAAGTTAATAAAGGGAATACTAAATTTTTCACAAACTTCATAAATAGCTGATTTTTTCACCTTAAAGTTTCTCACATCAACTCCATACCCATCACCAACAGCTATATCCGCCCCCTGTAAATTTTGAAGAATTGTCTCTAGCATTTTAGGATGGGTGGTGGTCGGGTATTGCTCGTGTGAAACCAAATTAATTTTAATAAGGATTTTTCCTCGTATTTGACTCCCATATATATTTAAAACCTTATTAACGAAGGAAGTACGATCTGACGTTTTTGAAAAAAAGATTATGGATTTTGAGGGTTTATTTCCGTTATTATTCATTTTCGGCGCTTTCTTAATAACCTTCTAATGATATCAAATTACAATTTTTGAAACTGGTAAAGAGATTAGAAATTCACCTGATAAAATCTTTTTCTTTAGTTCCTTTGCTAAATTTAATGCGCCGTAGAGATCAGATTGACGAAGAGCGATAGGAATTTTGCGGGATCCTATTTTTATGGTTCCAAGATCGGCTTTGAAAGCTTTTCCCTGGCATAATGCAACACAATTACCACAATTGAAGCAGAGAGAGGGATTAACCCCTTCGTCTCGTGAGAATGCCCCCATAGTACATTCTTCCTCCAAAGTACATTCGGAATTAATCATTTTGGAGCATTCCGTACACTTCGTTTGATCAAAGGAAATTTGAAGGCTTACACTCTGCCATGCATCAGCGTAGGTGGTTTTTTCAAGGGGTTTTCGCCCCTTCACATCAACAACAACTAATTTAATTTGTTCATTAGTTTTAATTACATTTTGAAAGATTTTTTCATTTATGACAGGAATAGCTACGCCCCATGAATTGATGACTTCAGGACCAGCAGAGGTAATAAATCCACCCGTGTATTCTGGCTTCATATCATGCATTTCAGCTATAGCCATGAGGTTAGGTTTCTCCTTTGAGCTGCGAGTACCCTTTCCGATAATGTATCCAGTTGCACCATTCATTAAAATTGGGGTTCCTATGCCGATGACGTCTAAGTCAGGGTCTTTTTGAAGGGGATTTAGTTCGCCACAGCCACAAAAAGTTGCTTCAACATAATCTCCTTTGAATGGGTGTGCAGAGAAGATGGAACTGATAGCCTCAGAATGGGGATTTACGAAGGCGAGATAATTTTTGAATGCATTTCGGATGCCTAGCATTTTAGCAAATGGGATGTCTTTTAGAGTGGTGGTAGTTTCGAGAGTGTCTCCCTCGATAGTTTTTACTTTCACTTGAATAGTCTTATTTTCTACTAAATCACGGAATAAGTGTCCTCCACCGTATCTGTCGGGATCTGAAATACTGTGGGCAGTCCCATAAACGATGGTATCAATTACACCAAGAAATTCATTTGGACAGGGCCCTACATAGCAAGGAATATCGTTCAGAAAAAGTTCTTTTGCTTTTCTGAAGACCCCCGCTACTTCAACTTTAAACGAAAGAATAGCGATAGTCCCACTCATCAACCCTTTCGTAGCGGTCGTAACAACGTCGACATCATCAATGGTAACTTCTCGCTTCTGGCGGATGAGATTGCAGAGTTCGTCTGCAGTCATCACAACGGCAGTACCATCTGCGATCTTTTGATTGATTTCCTTAAGGGTTTTTTCCTTGACCATGATAAAATTACTCCTTAATGCCCCAGCATTGTCATTCTTAGCTATTTTTCAATTCATTCATCTTTCAAATTATATCTTATTAGACTTAAATTTTGAATAATAAAGTTCCTATAAGATTATTAACTAGAAATTCGTTTACAACGAGCCGTACTCGATTCTTACCCTTTGGCTTTTTTATTAGCCTTCCTCTAAGGTTTGAGTAAAGATTTTAAAAAGGTCCGTTAATTTTAGCCCTTCATTAATGTAAATCTTGGTGGCGTACAATCTAAATGAATCAATGCCATCTTCTTCCAATTTATTTTCAAATTCTTCGATGCGTCGCTCAATAATCGCGGCGGCTTTACCAACAGGTCCTTCTTCGGGTCCTTCTCCCAAGAAAATCCCATCAGCTCCCTTATCAAAAGCGAACTTGATTAATTTATAGGGGAGCATTGCAGTAGAAGGTACTTGAATGATCCGAATATTCGGGGGATACTGTAATTTCTTAATTCCAGCATTATCAGCGGCTGCATAAGCGATCTTGCTTTCTAAGAAGGCGAGAACTATAGGACGGTCCTCATCCACTATATCTTCTAGAATGCCCTCAATTAATAGTTTCAGCTGGGTGAGAGTCAGATGATTCAAATCCAAAGCATTTTGTGGACATTCAGGGACACAAACGCCACAGCCGATGCAGGCCAATGAATTAATTAGAATCCGTTCGTTAAACCGTTCAGCAGCATTGTAAGGGCAAACTTCTATGCATAAACCACAATTATTACACTTATTTGGATTAATAACTGCAATTTCGGGACTTAACTCAATAATTCCTTGTTTCAATATTTCTTCTACCTTAGCTGTAACGGAATTTGCTTGAAGAACAGATTCTGTGATATCTTTAGGACCAAGCGCAGTCCCACAAGCAAATATTCCGCTTATATTTGTATTTACTGGACGTAATTTTAAATGATCTTCTTTGATAAAACCATCCTCTGTCATTAACAGCCCGAAAATATTAGCAATGTCAATAGTACCAATCGAGGGTTCTAAGGCGGTGGAGAGTATTAAGAGTTCTGTTTCCAACGTTACAAGCTCACATGTCAGCGTATCTTCCATACGGAGGGTAATTAGACTCGTTTGGGGATCAAGGGAGACATCAGATACTTTTCCGCGGATAAAATGAACATTTTGATCTTGTACATACTTATAATAATGCTCAAAAAATCCAACTGCGCGGATATCAGTATATGATATCGATACTTCAATTTGTTGATCGACTTTCTTAATCATGCTAGCGTATTTAATTGCACCCATGCAACATACTTGAGAACAATACTCATGCCCGGATGGTTTTTCATCGCGGGAGCCAACACACTGTAGAAATACAACGGATTTTGGGCGTTTACCATCAGATGGTCTTTTTAATTGTCCCATTGTGGGTCCATTGATATCCAGTAATCGGGCAAGTTGCATAATTGTGATTACATCAGGAAACCGTCCATATCCTAGGTAAGGCTTTTTGGAGGGGTCGTATTCTCTATGACCTGTTGCAACAACAATGGAACCTACGTCTAAAGTATGAATTTGGGGTTTTTGATTAAAATTAATGGCTTCAGGAGAACAAACTTCTACACATTTTTGACAAATTGTAATGTTAGAATCTGAATTTTTTTGACGAGTTTTAAGAAATAAACAATGGACGGGATCTATTACAAATGTGTTCGGGACTGCTTCTGGAAAACTGCGGTAAATCGCCTTTCGGGTTCCCATATTACAGTTCCATTCATCCAATATATTAGCGGGGCATGCCTCGGAGCATTTACCGCATGCTATGCATTTATTACCATCCACATAACTAGGATTCTGTCTCAGATTTACGTTGAAATTGCCAATGGATCCATTAATATCCAGAACCTCAGTTCCAGTTAATAATTCAATATTTGGATGCTGGGCAATCTCAGACATTAAAGGGCTTATAGTGCACATCGCACATTCTTCTTCAGGGTAAGTCTTGACAAGTTTTACCATATTCCCGCCAATGGAAAAATCGCTCTCAGAGAGGATAGTGGAATATCCACTCTTTGCCAAGGACAGGGCTGCAGAAATCCCTGCAATACCACCACCGATTATTAAAACTTGTTTTTTTACGGCTTGTCGAATATTTTCTAGGGGAAATAGCTTCTCTGCCTTTTTAACCGCCCCTTTAATAAGAGAAATTACTTTGCGTGTTGCTTTTTCAGGTTCATTTGCATTAACCCATGAGCATTGTTCTCTTATATTGACAATCTCAAAAAGATATGGATTTAATCGGGCATCCTCTAATACAGTCTCAAACATCTTTTTATGGACTCGAAGGCTGCAAGCAGCAATTATAATCTTATTTAATGAATGTTCTAATATCATCTTCTTGAGAAGAGTCTGTCCTGGAAGAGAACACATAAAAGTATTAGATTGAACTGTAATTACTCTATTGAGGGTCTTGACTTCTTGTATTACATGATCTAAATTGATAATATCTGCGATATTACGTCCGCATTTACAGATAAATACTCCAATGCGATCTTCAAGCTCACTATACATGTTTTTAAACTTTCTATCTTAATGATTTTAAATTATTTTTAATCTTTTTAGTAAGGATTCAACCTTGACGGAGTGAGTTTGTACTCCAACAACTTTGTAGGGATCAGCTCCCATGGCCAATGCAAGCAATTGGGCGATATTAAGGTGAATAATACCAATTTTTTCGCCTATAAATTTTTCAATTAGGGCATCAGATCTATCAAATTGGAAGGCACACATAGGACACATGTTCACAAGAATCTCTGCCCCGGATTCTTTGACACTTTTTAATTTATCATATGCAGCCGAACGAGAAATCTCGGGACTTAACCAGCGATGGCGGAATCCAGAACCACAGCATGAATTTTTCTCGGGATACCACGATATTGACTCAGCTCCTGTGGTTTTCACGAGCTCATCCAAAATTTGAATGTTTTCGGGGTTTCCTATTACCTCCTCTGGATACATTTTATAAAAGTGGCATCCATGGTGGGTCGCAATTCTGATATCCTTAAAGTCAACTACAATTTTTTCTTTAATTTCATTTTGCCATCGATAAAAAACTTCACAAGCGTGAAATATATTTTCTGGCTTAAGATATTCCTTTTTAACTTCCACCTCTACCTGTGTAAGAATTTCCTTTACTTTATGAAAAAAGCTTGGCTGTTCAAGCATCCATTCACAGGCTTCTTTATTCACTCCATAACAAGTGGAGCAAAGGGTTGCTAAATATGGATGATTTTTTTCATTTGCCAATGTAAAATTTCGAGCAGCTAATAAAGCTGTAATCAGAGGAGATACTATATCTACATTTATGCCCATTCCTGTACAGCAGGATTGGCGAGGATCATCAAAAAAGTCAATGCCTAACTTCTCAAAGAGAAATTTGGTAGATTTTTCACCACCAGGGTATTCCAATCCAATAAAACAGCTCTTAAAAAGATAGAAGTTATGCTTTGGTATTTCTTTATTCATCATTTTCAATCCTTAGATGCCAATATCATTCATATTCTTTTTTCTCAAGCTTTTCAATAGCCTCAGATATTCCTGCTAATTCAAGAATTCTTTTAATCTGTTTGCGTGCATCTGGAGGGAGCTCCCGTGGTGCAACAGGAGTCATATTGAGCTCTTTTAAGATTTCGGGTAGATTATCTCTCATCTGTTTCCATTCCATCCCTAATTCTTCTTCAAAAATTGCAGTGGGTTGAGAAAATGGCGTAAGTCCAATTCCAAACTTCATTAGGCTGATAAGATAATTCTTAAAAGGGATGACATTTTTCCAACCATCTCCGTTTGATAAAGCATGATCTCGAAGAATATGTATTAGTAATCCAGGATTATTACTTCGGGGACATCTCAAATTGCATGAAAAGCAAGAAAAACAATACCAGATATCCTCGGATTCAAGTATCGTGTCTATTTGTCCAACTAAAATGTCATGTATCATTTTTCGAGGGAGATATTGTGTGTAACGAGCTGCAGGACAGCTACTACTGCAGTTTCCGCATTGAATACATTTTTTTAATCCAAAATCTTTGGGAATTCGGGGATCTTTAAGTATTTCCTTAAGGAATTTGGAGTTATATGAAATTTTTTTCGTTCTTTTTTCTATAATTATTATCACTCCGCTGGATACTTTTCTTGAATGAACTTCATAAATCGATTCCTAATTTCTATAGGAGTAAGAGGAATATTTTCAACAGTTGGATTAAATGGTTTTGTATAGATGTGTATAAATTTAGGCCCCAACTCTATAGCCTTGTAATTTTTCAAAATTTCATCTGGAGTATATGCGGCACCAGTCTGTCGAATACCAAAACTGCGAGCTAATAGTTCTAAGTCAATATAATTATAGGCGGGAGTTATTTGATTTCCTGTTGATCCGTGAGTTCCATTATCTATCGCAAGTATTGTTAAATTTTTTCCTGCAGTTTGTCCAATGGTGCATAATGCATTGGGATTCATCAATATACTCCCATCACCATCAATAACTATAACTTCACCAGGTATATTCCATGAAATCCCAAGTCCTATTAATGAAACCATTCCAAGACTTCCAGTCATATAAAAATTAGAGGCTTGATCAATAACCTTATAAAGTTCCTTGCTGGGGATGCCAATGTTCGAGATAACAATCTTACCGGCAAAGAAATGGGAAAGACCTTGCAGAATTTCAAGACGTGTTAAAGTTGGATTTTTTACAGCCTTCGTGAATTGAATTTCAGAAACGAGTTTTCGTGGGGGATATTCTATTTCAGGAACTTTAAGTTTGCTATTCTCCCAGATTTGTGGGCTTAGTAGAATACCATAGGGAGTTTCATGTTCATAGGCTTCATCTAGGGCCGTATCTATTTTTGGAATACTTGCTTCGTCATGGATTTCAATGTAGGGGATGTCTAACGCCTCAAAAATTCGTGTTAGATGTTGTCCAATGGCTCGTTGGGCTATAATCTTTTCTTTATACACTCCACGCCAGCTTATCAACATAGGAAGAGGAATTTTATGAATAACGGCGAGAGAAAGTAATGCATTAATAGAATTCCCAATACCCCCACTTTGCATGAGTAGGATCGATCTATGTGATCCTGAGAGGAATGTACCAGTTGCGAGTCCAACACCCTCTTCCTCTCGTGTTAATGGAGTGTGCTGAAAATTTTTGGCGCAAAGAATGATTAGTTTTTTAATTTTTGCACATGGAACCGAATATACGTATTCAACCCGATGCTTTTTCAAGATCTTAATAACTTCTTCTTCGGGATTCATTTCAGTATCTCCTTAATTTCATCAAGTGGTACATCAGCATTATCAAGATTCAATACTGGAGTGACTGAATGAAAATCTATATCCTCTCTTAATCGTTCAATGCCACCTCCAGTGACGTTTAGGAGAATTGTATCGCTTACATCGATTGTTTGTTGCTCAATTGCTTTCTGAAGACTGGCAACCGCAACCGCGGCTTCAGGGACGATATCGATCTCCTCAAGATCTAAAAAGAGCTTCTCTGCATTTTGTAGTTCAGCATTAGTAATTTCAGACATGAATCCGTTTGTATCACTCAGAGCATCGAAGAGCCCCCCCGGAATACTATAGGGAGGAGAACGATTGGTTAACATTTTTGCGAGAACGTGTCTAATGTTCTCTTTAGCATTGGGTAAGTCTCTTTGGGATATAATTTCTCTAGATTTTAAATCCCATGCATTTACAATGGGTTTATATGGAAAATTTTGACTTAAATGTAATTTAGGAAGGTTGGTTCCGAACCGACCATCCTCAAGAAACCGTAATGCAGCCTCCCACACGGAAATCGCACCAGTCCCACTTCCAATCGCTTGAAAATAGTAATGGGGAAGTTTTTTTATTGTGTTAACACAGTCATAGAGTACCGCAGACATCCCATCCCGACGAGCAACATTTTTAGCACCACCTTCAGGCACCCAACCAGATGTTTCTGATAATTCACTTTTTAATCGCGCAGCTACGCGACCCGCGTCTGTATAATCATTTCCTTTTTTAAGAGTAATTAATTTGATCATTTCAGTATTGGATTCTGGAACCCAAAATGCTTGAATATTTCCTTCTGGGACAAATAATGCGACAGGAATTTGAGTTAATTGGGAAATATAAGCAAATGATCTAGCTGTATTTCCAGCGGATGCAACAAAAACACCTTTGTGTCCCGTTTCGATTACTCGAGGAAATGTCATTAGGGCTTCATATTCTTTGAAAGTGCACGATTTGACATTTGCATGACGTTCAGGCCAATATCCATTGAAACTTATAAATAAGGATTTTAATCCTAATTCTCTAGCTAATCCCTCACTTTTATAAGTCACAGGTCCGCTATCGATCTGTAGTGGGGTTTCAACTGGTAGCCAATTAATATATTTCCAAATACCAGGGAAGTTTTGAATAGTGAACCTTTTCGTATTATATACAGTACGTATTAAAACAGAGTGGTTCGGGCAATCTAACGTATATTGCTCTTCAATATTGGTTTTACAGTATGGACAATAAAGCTGATATTCACCCATGTTTCATCATAAACCTAAATTGTTAAAATTTCAATGCATTCGCCAAATTAGCTAATATTTATTTTATTCCCTGTTGGGATAGCAATAACAATTTAGTCTTAACCTTTAAATAATAAAGTTCCTATGTGATTATTAACGAGATATTCGTTAACAAACAAATTCAATTCATTCCTGAACAGAAAAAAAAGATTTGGAGAACAGTGATTGTCAATGGCAGGTGATCACAGAGTAACTGATTTGTATTATTCGCTAAATTTCGATTTAATAAAGGTCTCGGATTCAAAAGCTTCGACTATTGTAGTAATTTCAGGACAAAGTATCTTAATTACTGCATTTTTACTGGCTAATATATTAGGCGAGGCGGGTGTTGATATAATAGCTATTGGTTTTTCGCTTTCGATAATATTCAATGTAGTTGCAGTTTTTTTCGCTCTTTCCGCGCTTCAACCTCGCTCTTTTCAAGAGACCTCATCAACGCTCCAACCACTTTACACGTCCATTACAAAACACACCAGAGAAAAGTTTATTGAGGAGTTTTTAAAATTAAGTCAAGAGCCTAAAGAGGAAAATGATCGACACTTTGCTGAGATAATTTACCAAATCTCTTCGATTCTTGAAAAAAAGATGCATCGGGTTTTTATAGCAACACGTATCTTCTTCTTCGGAATTGGGGTATTAGTAGTTTCAATCTTCATATTGGTGTTTGAAATCTTTATTTTATAATTGTATTTAGAAAATAAAAGGGGGGATACAATTGACCCAAATAAAAAGTAAAGGATTTGAACCTGCGAATGAGAAGGATTACGATATAATTATTATAGGAGCTGGGCTAGGAGGGCTTTCATGTGCTGCAATTCTTGCGAAAAAGGGATATAAGGTTGCAGTTTTTGAGAGACATCATACCCCTGGTGGTTATTGCACTAATTTTAAACGAAAGGAATTTACATTTGATGCGTCACTGCATCAAACTGCTGGGGGTGATCCTGGAGGGATTCTTTATAATATTCTTGCAGAAGTAGGGGCTGAAAAATATGTGGAATTCATTAAATTAGACCCTGTATCCAAAATAATTTCTGAAAATTATGAATTTGAGGTTCCTCAAGACAAAAATGAGTATATTAGGCGACTTTGTGAAAAATTTCCTGAGGAGGCCAAAAAGATCCGGAAGTATTTTGAGTACAATAGGGCGATTTTCAAGTTTGGGACAGATTGGCTTAATTGTGAGGGAATTAAAAAAATATTTTATGCAATTAGACATCTTGGAAAAGCATTTAAATTTTTATGGCTAACACGAAAAACTCTACAAGAAGTTTTAGATAAATTTATTAAAAGTAAAGACGCACAGGAGATTATTTCTCATTTGTGGTGGTTCTTAGGGTTACCTCCAAGCCGTTTGTCATATATTTATTTCGCAATCGGCATTTCGGCTTATTGTGAGGAGGGATCATTTTATCCAAAGGGTGGGTCACAAAAAATATCAGATGCATTTGCCCGAGCCCTGAAAGAACATGGGGGAAGACTTTTCTTAAAACAAGAAGTAGAAGAAATTTTAATTGAAAAGAAGAAAGTAAAAGGAATTAGATTAAAAAGTGGAGAAATATATGAAGCTCCTGTTGTTGTAAGTAATGCGGATGCTGCTCTAACATTTAATAAATTGATTAATAACAAGCATCTTCCGAAAAAGCTTATTAACAAAATAAATAGCATGACTCCGTCAGCATCAGCGACCTGTGCCTATTTAGGGCTTGATAATGATATAAAAGATCTTGGTATTGACCATTTCGATGTACTGGTGACAAAATCTAAAGATCCTGATAGGGATTATGACGATGTAATTGATGGACTTAAATCAGAATCATTTGCATTGACGGCTTATTCCAATATTGATAAGAGTTTTGCGCCTCCTGGAAAGAGTATCATTACGATTTTAAATTTAGCATCATGGGGGAAAGGCGATGAAAATCGCTGGAAATTAGAACCCGATGGTTCTAGAGGCGATTCATATAAGAGAAATAAAGAAGAATGGCTGGAGTGGCTTGTTTCATTAGGAGAAATCCTCGTCCCAGAACTTAGAAGCCATATTGAAGTTGCTGAGGTTGCAACTCCTGTAACCTTTCATAGATATACGTTAAATCAAGGGGGGGCATTAGTGGGGTGGGCATCTAGCCGCGAACAAAGTGCTCTTAAGCGGTTGTCTCAAAAAACATCAATCAAGGGGCTTTATTTGACAGGTGGATGGACTTTTCCTGCTGCAGGCGTGAATGGTGTGACGATGGGTGGTCGTTATTGTGCAAACTTCATTTGTAGAAAGCATAAAATTAAACGAAAATAAGTTAGAAAAAAGAAGGATGTTAAGCCTTTTCAAAACGAAATTCAAATTTCACATTTTCTACATTGAGTTGGCCCTTGATTTTCCAACCCTTCGCTTTTACAGGGAATTTATCAGTGAAATCTAATGTTTTTGCTCCAATTTTTTGACTTAGAACTTCTTTGTGTTTTGTTAGTGCAGAGGTAAGACTTTTGTCTTTAGACACAACCACAATATCTATGAATTCTTTAACATGCATTTTGTTCTTTTTTCTAGTTTGCTGAATATGTCTTTGAAGCTCTTTTACTATTCTTTCCTCTTTGATTTCATCAGTAACTTGTAGGTCTAATGCGACCTTTGCAACAGGGGTTTCGTTAAAGGCGAGTGATTTAGAATCTCCGATTTTTTTAGCGATTTCAGCAGTTTTCACATTTGCTTGATTTGCAATACATCCCAGCACATCTTCAAGAAGTGGCACCTCTTGTTTCAGTTCTATGAGAGCTTGCAAACAGGGGTACCTCGTTTTAACGTTCTCTTGCTGCCGAATAGCTAGGAGAGCTTCGACTATGAGTTTCCCATGTTCCATGGCATTTTCTAAGGGCTCATTGACCAATTTTTTATCGAGTTCGGACCATTTTAACATTTGAATGCTTTCAGGGACATTCTTTTCGAGGGGTATTACGAGATATTGATATAACTCTTCAGTTATGAACGGAATTACTGGATGGGCAAGCAATAATAGTTGTTTTAGTGCATAATATAAGGTATTTAATGCAGCTTTCTTGGTTTCCTCAGGCGCGTTACGCCCCACTCGTTCCCTGATAATTCGGATATACCATCGACTTAAATCCTCTTGCATAAATTTTTGTAACAGCTTTGGGATTTTTGGTAACCTATATTCTTCAAACAGTTTTGTGAGATTCGTTGTGAGGGAGTTAACCCTTGATAGCAACCATTTATCCTCGGCGGTTAGTTTTAATTTAGTGATATTGCCAGTAGTTGGTTTGAAATCAGCCATTTTCATGAAAGTTGTCGCGAAAACATAGGTTTGATAAAAGGTATTAAGCATTCGGAATGTATCTTTCAATTCGCTCCTTACAAATTTCATATCTTCTCCGGGAGCCGTACTACGAACACTGTAAAAACGGAAGGCTTCAGAGCCGAAATCAATGATTAATTCTTCAGGGGCGATCACATTGCCGATGGATTTGCTCATTGCACGCCCTTCTTCATCTACCACAAATCCATGCATGTAACACGCATTGAATGCTCTCTGTTGAGTAGAAACTATGCTGGAACTGGTGAGCGTGTTGAACCACCCGCGGATCTGGTCTTTCCCTTCGAGTATAAAATCGCCTATTGTCCAATCATTGTAATCATCAAGTCGGTCGACCGCCGCATATGCGCTCCACATTCCAGAACCACTGTCTAACCAGACATCGAGAACATCAGGGATTCTTTTCTTCGTTCCTCCACATTTACATTTCCATGTAACTTCATCAATCCAAGGTCTATGTAAATCATCCGGGACCGAACCCGCTTTTTTCTTTAATTCTGCAACAGAACCAATAACCTCAACGTCATCACAGTTGTCACATTCCCAAATGGATAAAGGAGTTCCCCAATATCGCTGGCGGCTGATACACCAATCCATCAAATTTTTTATCCAGCTTTCAAACCAACGACCTGCAAATTCAGGCTGCCA
>JAEOSY010000077.1 GCA_016840125.1 Candidatus Helarchaeota archaeon
AATGGCGGACGCCCAAAGGCCAATTTCCCCACTACTTTTTCAGCGCGGGTGCGAACGAATTCATCAACGCGCTCGGTAAACTCAACATTGTTTTCGATTGGCCAGCCTGGAAGGAGAAAGCCACTGTTTTAATGGAAAACCCCGATGCCCTGAAGAGGGCAGACTTATTGACCCTCCGAAAGCTCATCACCACCCACCTGCGGGCGGAACGTTTCAATGAAGGTCACCTGGCGGCCCAATTCGAAAATAGCCACCTGCTGGGGATTTTGGAGCGGTTGAAAGAAATTAACAATTTACTATTAGAAAATGATATAAATTTTAATTAGAGGAAAAACCTATTCATCTAATGTATCAAATCCAGATGAAAATAATATAGCTTTAGGTTTAATCATGTATAATTTTATCAATTAAAACCGAAATCAAAATACTATGAATCTCTCGAAAATCAGTAATCTACTTGGAGCCTATAAATTTTATGTACCCACTAAGTATTCATGGGAAATTTAATGGAAACTTTCTCGAATTTACTTACTGAATTCTTAAAGTTAGTAATTGAAAGAATAGAAAAACGCAAGTGGTTTTTTTCAATGATTACGGTGATTTTATTAGTGTTTGGTGCCTTTATTTTGTATTTCCTAATAAACTCTGAAATCGAAATGATTGTATTATCTTTTTTAATGTTTAGTTTGATTATCCTTATTCCCTTCCTCTCATTTTCTATGAACAGATTATCAGCAAGGCTCGAAACTAGGCAAATTGAAAAAGGGCGAAGAGGTGTTTTAGCAACTTTAACCTTATACAGAGAAAGGGTAATAAACAATTTAACTACCCCCACACCTTTGGGATCATTGGGTCATTTCAATCTAGAAAAAATGTATATCCCCCTAGCACTGGAATTCTGTCTCAATGATTCTGGGAAAGTTAATTTCCAACAACCCCAAGAATTATTACGGAACTATCCAAGATTGATAATCTTAGGTCCTCCCGGGGCAGGAAAAACAACGATGTTACGGTTCATGGAGTTACTTTCAGCCAGAGGTAGAATGCCTGGTTTGCCAGATATTCCCATTTTCATACCGCTCTGCCAGATTCTAAAATACAAATCAATATTTGATGCAATTAGTGGTTTTGTTTTTGATAAATATAATATCCATATCACCACAAAGGAAGTGCTTCGATTATTACATACAGGCTTAGTAATGTTGCTTCTAGATGGATTAGACGAGGTAGGTTTCAAAAACGAACAATATGATGCAATATTACAAGATATAAAACAATTAGCCACAAAATTCCCAAAATCTCCGATATTACTAACTTCAAGAACTGCAGCCTGGGAAAAGGAAATCGATGGGTTTTTTGAAACTTCTATCCAATCTTTATCAACTGACTCTATTCGAGGATTTATTGTATCTCGACTTCATTCTGAATCAGCAGACTATATTGAACGCTTATATAATATAATACTAAATAATAAATCCATTAGTAACCTCGTAATTACACCTCTTTTCTTATCCCTAGTAATTTCTATCTATCAAAAAGAAAAAAGAATACCCAGAAATCGTTTTCAACTATACCAGCAATGTACCGATTTATTGCTTTATCGATGGGATGAAATAAGAGGAATAAATAGAAAAGTTATAGTTCCACAACAGTTAAAATATCAATTGTTAAAATTGCTCGCAAGTTTTTTACATAAAAATAATGCTACAGTAATACATCAATCAGATTTATTAAATTTAATTTCGGATTGGTTCCCAAAGGATTTATTTTCATCTCCCAACGATATTCTTCAAGAACTTGAGATTGCCAGCGGGATATTGGTTCGAGAGAGCCCAGATTTTATAAGATTTGTCCACATATCCTTTCAAGAATATTTTGCAGCTCTTAATATTTCTGACGAAAAATTACTCCCGGAAATTCTTTTCGATAATATATATACCCCTTGGTGGAAAGAGATAGTTCTTCTTCTTTCATCTCAAGGTAGAACTGGTGAAATTGTAGAATTCATCATCAAAGATACAGCTCACAGTCCCGATATTTCCAAACTCTCACTGGCGGCATCATGCATTAGAAGTAGTGATACTGTATCAGAAAGATCACGAATGTTGGTGATAAAAGAGTTAATTACTATCTTCACACAAAATGAAGGTGAAGTCGTATACGATGCTTGCATCGCCCTATCAATGATTGGGGGAAATTACGTAACAGCCTTTTTTGAGAATACATTAAATGAATACAATATAACTTCAGACCATAATATTGCTGCATCTTTAGCTCTAAGTGATCTATCAATACGAAGTAAGGAAACTTATAAAAATGTAACTGAAACGCTTCTTTTCTCTCTCTCAAATGAAAACGAGCACATTAAACGAAGAGCTGTTCAATCTTTAGGTAAATTGAAGGATCCTCTCTCGCTAAACCCTCTTCTTACAGCATTAAAGAATGAGAGTTCTGATTTTATACGCCTTGATATTCTTAGATCAATAAATCGTATTGAACGTTCCGATGTCGATACATCTACGTCAGCTGTAATAATTCAAACTTTGAAAGAACTGCGATTCGATGAGAATGTTGAAGTAGCAAATTTGGCTACTGAAATTATTAACCGTTTTTCTATACTTCCATTCTAAGTTGAGGTGGGCTTGTGACAAGTGATAAACCGAAAATTAACTGGGGATTGATGCTATTAATTCTTGGATTCATTACATCGATAATTGGATTGATGGCTGATCTTACCCAACTAGAAAATATAAGTGAAAATAGTCAAAATATCCTGAGAACTATATTAATAATTATTGCTTTTATCACTACTCCTATTGTCCTTGTCGAAGTCATTAGATTGCACTATCAAAGCTTATTACAAATTAAAAAAATCAAACACAAATTACGAAGACACTTAAATTTTGGTGGTAACCTAAATGAAAATGAGATTAACCTTATTGTCCAATGTAGAAAAGCCGTAAAGCATAAACTTAAAATTAAAAAAATTCAGAAATTAGACGAATTTCCTCCTGGTACAGTAAGAGACGCTTTAGAAATCATTTTAGATAAAGGGCTAAAGGATGGTTTAATAAGTGGGATGAGTGTAACAGTTCACGAAAGTCACAATACCAATCCTTTATGTCAAGTAGAATTGTTGACGTTAGGGGAACCTGTGCAGCCAAATGTGCCTATTGGGAGACTTTGGTTTAATGAAACGCACCTTGCTTTTCCTATTCAACCAAATTGGGTTCTGAACACCAATAATCTACGGAAAGATTCCTTTCATATAATTTTACTTGAGCCAAACCCACAAAATCCACTAAGTCAATTGTTTAGTGATTTTATTTATGACATTGAAAAGCGTTGGTCGATACGAGAAATAATTTTAGATTTGCTAAAGAGATGATCTTCAAAATAAGTTAGTAAACATTGAACAAGTTAAATTTCCAAAAATCAGTCGCTGAGTTTGTGCAGAAACACCAACTCGAAACTTCCGTCGAAGCCCGATTGATCGACCTGCTTTCCGAGATGGGGGAACTGGCCAAGGAGGCGCTCAAGGGCAGCGACTACGGCAAAGCCCCCTTCACCCAGACACCGGCCTGGGAGGAGGAACTGGCCGACGCCTTCTTCTCATTGGTGTGCCTGGCCAACAGCACGAATGTCGACCTGGAAAAGGCGTTGGGGGATGCGCTGGCGAAATATGAAGCCCGGTTGCGCCAAAAGGGGGATGCAGGGTCGGGGGAATAAGAGGAAACATAATCGTTATTGATCAATTCTTTCTGTATATCAATCCGAAGCCTCGAAGAGGCTGAGAAATCTCCTAAAGGACGATTTTACAAAGGCCATCGCCTATGGAAAATTGGCTCTTGGGGGATTCCTCTCTCGCTAGCGCTTGCTTGGGAATGACCCTTTGGTTGCCGTAAGTTTTCCTCGTGTATGTGTGTCATATAAGGGAAAGAACGAGGTATCTGATGACGATTGAAAACCCGGCACTATCCCCCTTGATCATCCTGTTGGCCTTTGGGCTGTACGGCG
>JAEOSY010000078.1 GCA_016840125.1 Candidatus Helarchaeota archaeon
TCGATATTGATTTAATAAATGATCCATTAGGTATAGATTCAAATGATAAGTTAGTTTATTTGAAAGACATTTGGCCGAAGCGAGAAGAAATTTCTAAACTAATAAAAGAATATGTTACCTCTAAAATGTTTAAGGATGAATATTCAGAGGTTTTTGAGGGAACCCAACTTTGGAAGGACCTAATTATTCCAGATGGAGAAATTTATGATTGGAATTCAAACTCTACTTATATTCAAGAACCTCCATTCTTTATAGGTTTGCCTATTACCCCTTCAGCCAGCCAAAACATAAAGAACGCCCGTGTTTTAGCATTACTTGGTGACACTATCACAACAGATCACATTTCACCAGCGGGAGCTATCCCTTCAGCTGATCCAGCAGGAAAATATTTAATCTCCAAAGGCATCCAGCTAAAAGATTTCAATTCATTTGGATCACGACGAGGAAATCATGAAGTGATGATGCGTGGGACGTTTGGAAATATCCGCCTTAAAAATCAGTTAACTCCCAATAAAGAAGGGACTTGGACAAAATACTTTCCGAGTAACGAGATCATGGCAATTTATGATGCAGCTATGCGATACAAAAAGGATAATATCCCATTAATTATTCTAGCAGGTAAAGAGTATGGTACGGGAAGCTCTAGAGATTGGGCTGCTAAGGGTACTTATCTGCTAGGAATAAGAGCAGTAATCGCTGTATCTTACGAAAGAATTCACCGGAGCAATCTAGTAGGAATGGGAGTACTTCCATTACAATTTATAAATGGCGAATACTCTGAGAAATTGGGTTTAACAGGTGAAGAAATTTTCGATGTTTATGGAATAGACGATATGGAACCAGCTAGTATACTCGATGTAATTGCAAAAGATAAGGAAGGAGTTGAAAAGATTTTTAAAGTCAAATTACGTCTGGATACTCCTGTTGAGGTAGAATATTACCGAAATGGGGGAATTCTCCACACAGTCCTTCGAAATATGATCAAAAATACATGAATCCTTTAGGTTTTGGACGGTGAAAGTTGGCACGTTGAAGAATTTAATACCACCATAGTAGGCGGTGACCTTAGGGGATTGCGTGTATGATTAGAATTATGAAGTAAATGGAATGTAGCAGTTATTAGTAAATCTTTTCTGGTTAGAAGTCACTCTGATGCAGCTCAATGGGGTGTATTTACCGATTGATAAATTTTTAATACAATTGATATATTGTATTGTTTGTGGAACAAAGACTATTTAGGACCTGCGGCATTAGCGAAAGCCTACCGTTTTATCGTAGATTCTCGAGTAGCAAAATAGCATCGTGAGGAATGTTTGAAACGATCTACACAGAGCGATGTTGTACCAGCCTATGAAAGGATATTCGCCGGTAATGCCGTATATCCCAAGGGTGTAAAACCCAGCACAGCAATTGCGTTAATCCGTAAAAGAAGTGAAGAAAAATGAAAGGTATCACTAGAAAAGAAAAGGATTTCCTAGGCGAAATAGAGGTCCCTATAGCCGCCTATTGGGGAACAACAACTCAAAGAGCTATTCAGGATTTCCAGATCAGCGATAAAAAATTTCCAACTGCCTTTATCTTAGCATTAATCACTGTCAAGAAAGCCTGTCTTATGGCGAATCTTGAAATTGGCAATATAGACAAGGAAGAAGCACATGCCGTTTTTCAGGCACTCGAAGAAATCCTTGTAGAAAATAAATACCTTGACCAATTCCCAATTGATGTTTTTCAAACCGGCTCAGGAACCCAAATTAATATGAATGCTAATGAAGTCCTTGCTAATAGGGCAAATGAGTTACTTGGAAAACCACTAGGCACTAAATCTCCAGTGCATCCAAATGACCATGTGAATAAATCTCAATCATCAAATGACGTGATTCCCACAGCAATGCATCTTGCAGTCATATCTCAAATGCACAAACGCCTTTTCCCTGCTTTAAATAACTTGAGTGAGGCACTCGAACAGAAAATCGACGAATTCAAAGATATTATCAAAGTTGGTCGAACGCACCTTCAAGATGCAGTTCCAATCCCAATGGCTACTGAGTTTGAAGTTTATTTACGGCAAGTCGAGCTTAATAGGGATCGGTTGGATGATGTTCGCGAGGAATTATTGTTGATCCCTATTGGTGGAACGGCACTAGGAACCGGTATTAATGCAGATAAGAAGTTTGGAGAATTAGCTGTTTTATATCTCCAGGATCTCACGGGATTACCTTTCAATCTTAATCCTGTTAAAGCCGAAGGGATTGCATCCCACAATGTATTAGTTAATGCAAGCGGGAATATGCGTCTAATATCACTCTCACTTATAAAAATGGCAAATGATATTCGTTGGATGGGAAGTGGTCCTCGAGCGGGCTTAGGCGAATTAATACTCCCTGTAAATGAGCCAGGCTCATCAATAATGCCCGGGAAAGTTAACCCAACTCAAGCAGAAGCACTAATCCAAGTGTGTCTTCAAGTTATAGGAAATGATACAGTTCTCGCATATGCCGAAGGATTGAGTAGTATCCTTGATCTAAATGTAGCAAAACCAGTTATGATTGTTAATCTACTTGAATCAATCAAGATTTTATCAACCGGAATCAATTCTTTTGTGGAGAAGTGTTTAATTGGTATACAAGCTAATTTTGATCAAATTAATGCTCAGTTAAATAGAGTTTTAATGATTGTAACAAATCTTGTTCCTCTAATCGGATATGATAAAGCATCAGAGATTGCGCAGATCGCCTATAAAACAGGGAAAACGATAAAAAGCGTTATTCAAGAAAAAGGGCTCGAAATTGAGGGGGATTTAGATGAACTCCTCGACCCCAAGAAAATGGTCTGATTTCTTTTCTTTAATCTAGCAAATCTGATATCCAAGGAAATTGACACTATGCGAGTAGTAATAATCGGTGGGAATATCGCTGGAAGTAATGCAGCTGATATTATAAAAAGAGAAAATCCAGAAGTAGAGGTAGAAATCTACTCTGATGAATCTTATTTCAATTATACTAGAATAAAATTACCAGCTTTTCTTTGTGGAATGTGTAAACAGGAGGAACTGACTACTTGTACTGCTCAATGGTATAAAGACAGAAATATTAAGTATAATAGGAATTATCGTGCGACTAATATTCTACCAGATAAGAAAATAGTTCAATTTCAGAATGGCGAAGAAACAAGTTATGATAAATTACTTTTAAGTATAGGAAGTAAAAGTAATATCCTACCAATACCAGGCGCAGACGCAAAAGGTTTATTTACATTAAAAACTTTGGATGATGCCTTTAAAATTCGTTCCTTTGCAAGGAACAAGCAGACGGCAATTATTATAGGTGGAGGGCTTTTGGGTCTAGAAATCGCGAAAAGTATTAGTGATCTGGGACCCACTATTACCGTTTTAGAATTTTTTCCACGATTGTTACCTAGGCAACTAGATGTTGAAGGAGCTGAGATGTTACAAGAAATCCTAGGTGATTTCAATATTCAAGTAGGTTTGAATGCTAGTACAAATGAGATTGATATTGATGAGAAATTAATTGTAAGGTTAAAGGACAACAGGGAATTTGTAGCAGATATGGTTATAATGGCAGTGGGAGTGAAACCCAATACAAATCTTGCCGCAGAATCAGGAATAGAGATTAATAGAGGAATAATTGTAAATGAACATATGGAGACAAGCATTAAAGATATCTTTGCAGCAGGAGATTGCGCGGAGTTTAATGGGCGCGTCTGGGGAATAATCCCCGTTGCTTTTGAACAATCTAAAATAGCCGCATTGAATATGTTAGATAAAAATATCAGCTACAAAGAGGTCGTACCTTCGAATACACTCAAGATCGTTGGTATAGACCTCACTTCAATAGGAAGGGTCACTCCTGAGGAAGATTTACCTGAGGAAATACGGTCTATTGACAAGAACAAACGAACTTATAAGAAACTCGTACTTGAAGATAACCGAGTGGTTGGCGCTATTTTGTTGGGAGATCGAACCAACCAATCCACAATAATGAAGTTAATAAAAGATGGAACTAATGTATCTAAATTCAAGCAAAGAATCTTAGATCACGGTTTTGACTTGAAACAATTTCTTTAAATGTTTCAAAACTTGAAACATGATGCAACAATTACAGTTACTTAAAAGTTAAATAATACCCTTAAATAAATAGATTAATTCAATTTATAGGAGAATTAAAGATGACCCTCAAAACGGTTGAAGGTAAGATTGCAACGCATAAGGTGAAACTTTATACGCTTAGCACTTGTATTTGGTGTAAGCGCTTGAAGAGCAAACTAAATGAGAGGGAAATTACATATAGCTATGTCGATATTGATTTAGTTCCCTATGTGGAGAAGGAAGCTTTAAAAAAGGAACTGCGCCAAATAAAACCGCGTTTGGCATTCCCCATGATGTTTTTGGATGAAAATTACATTCCAAATATGGAAATTAACCAAAAAATTGAGGAATTAGTTCGGGATGGATAGTTAATAATTGGAGGAGTAGAATATGCCAGATGTTGAAAAGACGCATAAATATGTTATAATGGTTGCTGATCATCGAGGATGGGTTCTAGTTCCGGATAAATTTTTCTTAGATGGGCTCGTTGAAGGTTTAGCAATTAATCTGGAGCGATTTGGATATCGAGCTTGCCCCTGCCGGGAAGCTTGGGAAGATAAGGAGAAAGATCGGGATATTATCTGCCCTTGTGCCTATGCAGAGCCTGATATCGATGACCATGGTCATTGTTACTGTAACTTATTCTTTTCTAAAGATTACATCGCAAAAGACGGACAGCCGAAACCAATCCCAGAGCGGCGTCCTCTTGAAAAAATTCCATAGGTTCTTTCTTTTCTATTTTTTTTCAATCAATTCGATTCTTTCACCTTTGTTTAAGTTAAACCTGAAAGACTATCGTTAATAATAGCATTAAAATTAAACCGATCATTAGTCCTATTGTTGCCTGATGTTCAAATCCATGTTTATGTGATTCAGGAATTAGCTCATCAGATGTAATATACAGCATTGCACCGCCTGCAAAAGCCAGAAAGAAGGCAAGTACTGCCGAAGAAACGCTCTGCAGTAGGAAAATAGCTACCACACACGCGATGGGCTCAGCCATCCCTGAGAGGAAGGTTATAATAAGAATCCGTTTTCGAGAGTATTTACCTTGCAATAAGGGGACCGCAATTGCCAAACCCTCGGGGATATTATGGAGGGCAATAGCAAAAGTCATACTGAAACCCAATCCTGCAGCCGCTAAAAACCCGACACCTAAGGCAATTCCTTCAGGTGCGTTATGCAAGGTTAAACCAATTACTAGAAGAATCCCAGAATATCTCATTCGCTTTTGAAAATCGAGAACTTTAGGACAGGCACATCCACATTCTGCGTTACACATTTCATCTTCCAAATAGGGGCACTCAAACCACTTATCCTTATTCGGGCATTTGCACTCACGAGCACAAATGAGTTCCTTACACTCCTCTTTTCGATCTTGAGATGGTGCAAGCACGTGAAGGTGGGGAAGTACTTTATCAAAAATTAGGAGGACTAACATCCCTGCTCCTACACCAGATATAATTATAAGAGCAATAACATAGACTTCATAACCCCCATTTAATAAAATCATACCCTCATCAATTAATCCGAAAGTGGCTACAGCTATCATCACTCCAGCGGCAAAGCCGACAGCCATATCAAAGTATTTCATCGAAAGTTTTTTATAAATCCCAATTAATCCACCGATACCAGTTGCAGCTCCTGCGATCAAACTAAGGATAATGGGTGTAACAAAATCAACCATATTAAAACGCTCCTTTTCAGCTAAAAAATTCTGCAATAATTACATAAATATTTTTCAACCTTTTGATATCTAATCTCATTAATAAGATAAAGGTTTTACGTCCACTGGAGGTGGAATTTTGATTTCAGACGTTATATCGGATGAAAAATCGCAAGCATTCCTTTTTTGCAATGAGGCAATAGTACGGGGTGCTTTAGAGGCAGATGTCAAGGTTGTAGCATTTTATCCAGGATCACCCATATCCGAAGTTTTAGATACGTTCTATAAAATTTCAGATAAATTTGGAATTAAGATGGAAATTACAGCGAATGAGAAAGTAGCTCTTGAAATTGTGGCGGGAGCTTCGATGGGAGGTCAGCGATCTTTGACAGCTCTAAAAAGTGTTGGGCTTAACGTAGCATCGGATGCTTTTTTTAGTTTAGGTTATACAGGCATAAATAAAGGATGTGTAATGGTTGTAGCAGACGATCCCTTTTGCCATTCATCTCAAAGCGAGGAAGACGGACGTTTTTTTGCACCCAATGCATATATTCCCATGCTAGAACCAACTGACCCAGTTGAAGCGAAGCAGATGGTGAAGGATGCTTTTGAAATCTCTGAAAAATATCAAACAATAGTGTTGATTAGAACAACCACTCGAATCAATCACCAATCCACTATCGTGCCTTTAGAGCCGATAAAAAGAACACCCTTTAAACCAAGTAGTTTTCGGGCATCTAATAAAAATTACTCTACTGTTGGCTCAAAAGCAAGGGAATTAAAACTTAAAATGTTAGATAGAACAAAAAAAATTTCATCAGAATTTGAGAATTCGCCATATAACTCCATTCATAAGGGTTCCTCTGAAATTGGTGTAATCGTGTCAGGAGTCTCTTATAATTATGTAAAGGAAGTCACGGAGAAATTGGAAATCAACCCAACTATTCTAAAACTAGGAACTACCTACCCATTACCTAAAGAACTTATCAAAAAGTTCATTAAAAACCTACAGAAAGTTATTGTAGTCGAAGAACTTTCTCCATATCTAGAACTTCATGTTAAGGCCTTAGCCAAAGATATGAATCCAGACCTTATAATCTTCGGTAAGGAGAGCGGACATTTTAGCGAAGCTTTTGAATATAACGTTCCAATAGTTCTTGAAGCTTTTTCAACAGCGCTCGGAATTGGAACTGAATTTGATTACAATAAGACTTTAAAAGAGGCAAATGACTTAAAATCAATTTTACCCATCCGAATCCCTGTTTTCTGTCCTGGATGTCCCCATCGGGCAACATTTTGGGCACTTCAAAAAGCGCTAGCAGGAAAAGAAGGCAAAATCGCGTTGATGAATGATATTGGATGTTATTCAATGTTATTATTAAATAAAAAAATTTACTCTAAGATCCATTCTGACGATTTACTGATATGTATGGGTGCGTGTTTAGGAACGGGGAGTGGAGTATCTCTCGCTGCGGAAGAAAAAGTCATCTCCCTAATTGGAGATAGTACGTTTTTCCATGCAGGATTGCCAGGAATGGTCAACATATGCAATAATCACGAAGATGTAGTAGTCTTCATCTTAGATAATTCTGTGACTGCGATGACTGGGCAGCAGCCTAATCCCGGCACAGGTTATGGTGCAGGCGGGATTAAAAAAGCAAAAATAGATATCGAAAAGGTAGTAAAGGGTATTGGAATCAAAAATCTTCTAGTTGTTAATCCATTCGATACTAAAAAAGCAATCCCCCCTTTAA
>JAEOSY010000079.1 GCA_016840125.1 Candidatus Helarchaeota archaeon
AGTTGGGGAGGTTATAATTTTGTCTTTTATGTACTTCCTATTATTGCGGGGATTATTGTAATATCTGGAAAGTATAATTCCAAAGTATTAATAGCATATGGTGGAACCATAGGAGTAGGTTTACTCATATTTTCACTATTTACTAATTTTAGATATGGTGAGTTATTTACAAGCTTAGATATTGGTGGTGTTTTCTTCTTCACAGTACTTCTCATTATTTTCCACTTAATACACATGACTAAAAATGAAAGACCTCACCTTTATGAAGGAATTTTAACTACTATTAAATGGATTATAATCCCAGGGATCCTTGTTTTTGCTGTAATTCTTTGGATTGCTCCAGATATTATACCATTAGGTATAGGAAGTAGGTTATTAAGTATCATAAGTCCCTTGCTTCGAGAGCAAATTCACATCGTTGCATCAGTTGCCGAACATGCCCCAAGTGCTTGGAGCGTTTTCTACTACAATACTTTAATACCATTGATGCTACTTCCTCTGGGTGTCTTTTTTGCATTTAAAAGATCGAATCACATAGATATCTTTTTAATAGTATTCCTACTATTGATATTCTATTTTACCGGCAGCATGATTCGAATTATTCTACTTTTTGCCCCAGTTGCTTCTTTAGTAGCTGCATATGGGTTAAGTAATGTATTGAAAATTTTCGGAAGCTTTTTTGGTGAAAAACGCGTGCTTAGCCGCAAAAGAAAGCGACAACTAAAAACAACCGTAGGAAAGTTTGAAATTGGATTAGTGTATTTTATTGTAGGTATAATGTTATTTGCTCAGGTTTCTCATGCTACAAATACAGCGACATATGATCTAGCTTATAGCCAACTATCTCCAGGCGGTCAGTTTCATGATTGGGAAGAAAGCCTAACTTGGATGAAAACAAATTTGCCCGGAGATACTGTCGTTGTGAGCTGGTGGGATTACGGATATTGGCTCACTCCGATTGCGAACGTTACGACGGTGAATGATAATGCTACAATAAATTCTACTCGGATAGGTCTCACAGGAATGGCTTTCACGCAAACGAATGAAATATATAGTGCCAAAATTTTCAAGCTACTTAAAGCAGACTATGTGTTGGTATATTTCGGATACTTATATAATGCTCTAGGTGGCGATGAAGGAAAGTGGCCTTGGATGTTACGTATATGCAATGATAATTATGAAAGATATAAAGCTATGGGTTTAGAAGAAGATAATTGGGAAGCAAATTCTGTTTTCGATGAATCAAAATATTGGAACGTAACCAGCCAAAGAGCTGAAAATTCTTGGTTTGAAAGCATGATAGTTAAACTCATGTTTGCTGGGATTCCTACTGCTGACCCCGATCTTAACCCTGAGGAACAAATAAATGATCTTGAGAGGAATTATAGAGACTTGTTAAATTCGAGAACGGATGATCAAGGATTTCCTTGGGCTGAACATGTTCCCACAAATGGGGAGTATGATTTTAAAGTATTCAGCCCTGTTTATAGCTCAACTTGGGGTACTGTGAAATTATATAAATTGGATTATACAGCATTGGAATCCTCATTTTCAATAATTAATCCCGAAGTATTTGATACTGGATATGCTACTCTCAAGTTAAAAAATACCGGAACGAAAAATTTAACGATCACTGATGTAAAAGTTAATGGACAGAGTTATAATTACACTCTTGGAAAAGGGATACAAGATAATGAAGTCGCAGCAAATGATGACGATTTGATATGGGTTAACATAAAAGGAGGAGGAAAAACTTTTCTAAAGGATGATGTTGTTAACATTGAAGTTGAAGCTTCATCTGTTGCTTTAGAAGGGGGCTCATTCTCATTCTCTAATGACACATCCAATTTCTTCGTTAAGGAAGCTAAAGAGGAAAAAATACAGATAAATCGGGAAAATTGTAATGTACTTCAGATAGATAGCACTCAAGCAGATTTATATCTTGAAATTGAAAATACTGGAGAAAATATTGCAGTTATAGAGAAAATTTATTATGATACAATAGAAAATGAATTTCTTTCTTTCGAATACTTATCAGGTTCATCAATACTTGAACCAGGTGAGAATGCAACTGTTCATATTACTAATTCTTTAGCATCATTTTATCCCGTACGTACTGACCACAAAATCGGAGTTATCACACCAAATGGAGTAAGAGATGAAATATTACTGACCTCCAACTATGAAAATTACAAGATTTCTCTTCTTCCTGAATCTCGGATAGCTTCTCCAGAAGTTGTAGTTATTGAAGGTGATGATTTCAGAGATCACATGCCAATTGATATTAGCAGTACCCATTCCTATACATATGATAATGGGACGACATTCTTAACAATTCGGATGAAAAATACAGGAGATTTAATTCTCGGTTTGGATTCGATTTACTTGAGAGAGACTGGTGCCTGGACTTCGATACCATTCACACCATTTAATCTCAACCATGGTTTAGAAAAATACATTACTTTTAAAGCATCATATTTCTTAGATCTTGAAATAAATTATTAAATA
>JAEOSY010000080.1 GCA_016840125.1 Candidatus Helarchaeota archaeon
CGCTGAAGCGCTTAAATAATGCGAAGAAATCTGTAAGATTCATATCTACAACAATTTGTCTTACTTCTATTGGCTCGCCAGTGGCTTTTATCATTTCAGGTATACTTTCATAACCCCTTAGCTCAGAAATTAAGAACTTTACGCTAATTGGGTCACTATGAACACCATGATTTTCTCCTACAAAGATTGAAATTCCGATTACATATTCCCCATCGTTGATATAACCGTTATCCTTTAACCATTTTGATGCACTTCCCACGTCCGCTCTATCCGCAGCCGCTGTTCCTTTTAAGTCATTATATTGTACTGACGCTGTAAATTTTCCCATTAAATTGCCTCCTTGCTTATTTAAGTGCTAACATTAGTTATTCAATGACACGCTTCTTTTTGTCACGATTAGATTATTTTAACTGATTTTTCCTTAATATAACAAATTTTCTGATTTTTCAATACAATCCAATAATATGCGGTTTCCTTCAAAATTTGATGTCCGTCTTAAAAGTTTGTTACCAGCAGCTCTTTTCCTTCCCCAGGTGGTCGTTTCGGTCTTTATTTCATCAGATTATGCTTCTTCTC
Source organism: Candidatus Helarchaeota archaeon (assembly GCA_016840125.1). Next base: position 577 of record JAEOSY010000080.1, read on the forward strand.
GTATGACCTGGTTGCACCCAGGCCGAATAGTGCCTGATTGCCACTAGCAGCAATCAGGATTTAGGTCATAAAAGGTACCATAAGATACATTTCGTCTTGAATGCCAGGCAATTTGCAAGCATCATCCTTCCATAAACACTCATTTAACCCTTTAGTTTTATCTTTGTCAGTTTTCTTCATATACCCTCATCATATTAATTCTGTGATTGTGATTATTCCTTGAACCCTTATATAGCATAACTATTAAAGATTCAACACCATATTTTGTATGTCTCCCATCTTCCCATTTTGACCCCTCAATCATAGCAAAGATGCTTTTTATCCTTACATGTATTTTTTTATGTTGACACACCTTCTTGGATAGTGTAAAAGATGTATCATGAAAAATATTATACAAGGAGACGGATAGCATGGGTAAATTAACAGCAGAGGATTTACGAGAAAAAACAAAACGAGACTTGGAGGTTGCTCGCGAAAGAGTTCGTACACTTGAAGACCAATTAAAATGGATTGAAGCCGCGATAAGCGAAACCGCATCTACAACAACAGAAAATTCGCTATCGACCGATAACGACACTGGAGCTGAGGACCAATCTCTATTAGCACCTGTAAATTCATCAGGCGAAAACTCACCCGGAAGGGCTATTCGGGAATTAATGGAAAACGCACCGGGTGAATTTAATGTGCCCGGTGTTGTTAAAGCGGTTTCCAATCAATTCCCTGACTTAGAATATCAAACACTAAGCAGAAAGGGGTCTCAAATTGCCAATAGGCTGGCAAAAGCCAATAAAATTAAGCTTATCTATAAGGGGGTGGGTCGAGAGCCAAACACGTATGTTTCAATCAAATATACTGGAAAATAAATGAAAGGAGGTGTTATTAATGAGAAGAGATACAAGCGCCGCAACCTTAGAGTTGGCGGGCGGCGCGGACATAAGTAAAAAAGAAAGGTGAACGTCGTTCCTGGCAGGCTCTCCGTTCACCTTTCTCCCGCACATTTTACAATCCAAGTGCGTGTTATAAGAAATTGGGGGAGTGGTGAAATTTGGTAAACGCAGTAGATTTGGGTTCTACCGATCGGGCGCGATCTTGCGGGTTCAAATCCCGTCTCCCCCACCTTCTTATTTGCCATTTATAAATTCTACATCATATAAATTTTTTTGTCAAGAAGCCAGTGGTTCACGATAAGAAAGTTTTTTTCCTTCAATCATTTTTAAAGCTTCTGTTGTTCGCTCCCAATCAGATAGTTCTCTATTATTCCAACGAAAATCAAATTCGCTTAGGTATCGATGCAAATGAAAATCTGATACATGGTGAAATGCGCCAATGATTACCCGTTTTAACAGTGAAAAATATGATTCTGCAAAATTGACATGAACAATTCCCCGAAAATATTCTTTTTCCCCATGATTTACATGGCTGTGTCCAGCGTTAATCCCCGCCCTGGATGGCCTTTAGCCGTAGTTTAAGCACATCAAACTCAAGAGACAATGCTTCGTGTGCCTTACGGTCTTCTGATGACCATATCCGGCCAACTCGATGCCTTTTTTCTAATTCTTTTATTCTTC
>JAEOSY010000661.1 GCA_016840125.1 Candidatus Helarchaeota archaeon
GGGGTTGAAATTCTCAGAGAGGTGTATTCGACATTGCATCATGGGACGGGATCCTACTAAATATGCATCCGTTGAGAAGGGTAAAAAAATACTTGATGAAATTGTGACCCGTCTGTCGTTTGTTGTTGAAGAAGTAAAGAAAACACAATCAGCCGAGCCATTCAACAAAATTTATGAGAATTTTGATAATGCTATGAAAGAAATGTTTAATATAAAAAACCCCTTTAAATTTGATAAACTTTATGAACAACAGGGAATTGAGGGAAAGCATGAAATATGGAATTACATAAAATGGAAGTTGTTTAGGCGGGGGAAACAGAAGAAAAGTTTTGTATCTTGAAAAATTTTATTCCATTTTAGCCCTTAATTCTTCGAGAGCATCTGCCACCTTTTCGGAACGCATTAACGCAGGACCACCACCCATGAATACTGTCACGCCTAGAGTTTCTGCAATTTCTTCGTCTGTAGCGCCAGCCTCAATTGCTCCGACCAAGTGCCACTTCATGCAAGATTCACACCCAGTTATTACACCAATGGCTAATGCCATTAATTCTTTTACTTTTGCCGGTAGAGATCCTTCATGTAATCCATCTCGATGCATTCGCATAAAATCCGCGATAAGATCCGGATTGTGTTGTCCAATCAAATCCATTTGGGCAGGTGTATGACCTAAAATACCTTCACCCCGTTTCTTAATAGCCTCCACAAATCGTAATGCACCTTTACTTGAGGGGGATTTTGCAGTAGTAGGAGTTGGTGTTACGCTCTCTTTCATTTTCAATTGGTCTCGGGAAATGTTAAAAGTTAAATAGGGATTTTCCAAGAGCGTTTTCATTTCTGCTAGAAAATTTGCAGCATCAACCCCATCCATCACGCGATGATCATGGGTTAAACTGAGAATCATCATCGGGGCGGTGCGAACACGATCATCTCTGACGATAGGTTTCTTAATCATTTTGCCTATCCCCAGAATTGCAACTTCGGGAGGATTGATAATGGGAGTAAATACTTCAATGCCAAACATGCCCAAGTTGGAAACTGTAAAACTCCCCGCTGACACATCATCCAATGATAGAGTAGCGGAACGTGCCTTTTGAGCCAAGGTTCGGACATCATGAGAAATCTCTCTCAACGATTTCGATTCCGCATTATGAATGACAGGGACGATAAGCCCACGATCAGTAGCGACCGCGACTCCTAAATTAATGGCTTCCTTGATCACAATCGTCTTTTCCTGAAGGATAGAGTTAAAAATGGGATATTTTTTGATGACGTCAATCACGGTTTTGATGATGATATCGGTGATGGTAATTTTTACATTTTCATCTTTATATAACTTCAGGAAATATTTCCTAATACGAATGGCTTCAGTCATATCGACTTCGGAAGTGTAGGTCAATTGCGGGATTTCACTTAAACTTGAACTCATTTTCTTGGCAATAATTTTCCGTATTCCTTCGAGTTGTATGGATTGTCCTTCTATTTTTGCGGGAATGCCGCGATCGAGATAGGCAAGAATATCCATCTCAATAATACGCCCGTCAGGACCCGTGCCTTGAATCTGAGCGTAATTGACTCCTTTTTCACGCGCAAGTTTTCTCGCACGTGGAGAGATGAAGATTCGAGCTCCAGCATCCTTTTTGGTATCAGGAGATGGAGCAGCAATTGGGGCGGCACTGACTGGGGGTGCCTCAGCTTTTTCCTCTATATAAGGTGTTAAATCGCTAATCTCTTCACCAGGATCAGTTATAAGGGCAATATTCTTCCCAACAGGAATAATTTCTTTCTCCTTAGCAAAAACTTTATATAGAATACCAGAAGCGGGCGCTTCGAGTTGCATGGTCACCTTATCAGTTTCAATTTCCACAATTTGCTCCCCTCGTTTAACTTCGTCGCCCTCCTTTTTTAACCATTTAATTATAGTCCCTTCTTCCATCGTCATACCCAATTTAGGCATCACAAATTTTGTAATCATTTCCACTAACCTCACTTAAATTCAAATAGTATAATTTCTATTCCTTCAGAAATAAATAAGGTCCCATTGCAATTCGATATTTACAGGATAAGCCTTCTATATATGTTTTTGCGATTAAGTTCGATAAATCTTTATTAGAATTTTTGTAAGAACGATTACAGACACGATCTCGGCTGTTAAAATGATAAAACCTATTAAGGGGTTAAAGGGATCGAGAGGATCACCCCCAATTGATATTTCAAATCCATCTGGAAAGAAATCATTATCAGTATCTGAATCGGTGGGATCTGTGTTATAATCGTAGATTTCATCAGAATCGGTTAAGCCGTCGAAATCAGTATCTTGATTGTTTGGATCTGTATTTGCGGAATATTCAATAATATTCGGGAGACCGTCCTCATCGGGATCAAGCCATCTATCAAGAAGGGATAAGGGATCGAGAGAGTGCTCTACCTCCCAGCCGTCTGGCATAAGATCATAATCGCTATCCTGATTTGTGGGATCGGTGCCATAAAATTGAACTTCCATTCCATCGGGGAGTTCATCATCATCGGAATCGCTTTTATTTGGATCTGCATCATAAAGGAATTCATCCAAATTGGTAAGATTATCAGAATCAAAATCCAAAGCAGCATCAGATGCATTTAGAGGATTCAGAGAGTTGTCGATTTCCCATCCATCCAGAATCAAATCCCCATCTGTATCAGGATTGCTTGGATCGGTCCCGTAGATTGATTCATCTACATCAATAATCCCATCAGCATCGCCATCTACTATCGTAAATTTTGCGATAAAAAGAGGGCCATTTAAGGTCGAATGATAGCCACTAAGATAATAGGTCCTATTATCTCCCGTAATTCCATAGCCGTAATCAGTTAAAAGATCTATTCCATAATTCTCAGTCCAATAATGGTAACCAGTAGTGTTATACCATGATATAATAGCGCCTTGACTATTATAACCAGAGAAAAAGCAATTATTTTTATAGATAACAACATCGTAATAAGTTCTAGATCCGTCGATAGTCTGATTCCAAAGCGGATACCCATTTATATCAAATTTCACAACCAATTCGGTGTGTTGAGATAAATTAAACATTTGTCCTCCGATGTAGCTATTATTAAATTGATCGTTAGCAATGCAGTACCCTAAAATATCGCAATAAGGGGCAGTAACTGTGCGATTCCATAATTGATTTCCATCCAAATCATATTTATGAAGGAATAAATTGCGAAAAACTGAACCACGAGTCACACCTACCAAGTAAAGATAGTTAAAATCATCTATAGTCATACCCTCAGCCCCATCATAATTTCCATTATCCCATGTCAAATTCCATAGCTGGTATCCCGTCGAATTATATTTAACGATAAACACATCGGATCCATTTGCAGCAAAGCTCTCGGTATAGCCAGAAATGTAAATATTGTTATTATCGTCCGTGGCAACGCTTGTCGCGTAATCGTCTCCTGGACCACCCCATGAGACGTACCAGAGGCGTGTCCCGTCTGAATCGTATTTAACCAGAAATGCATCTTCTCCACCCGACCCAAAACTTGTAGTTTCACCCGCAAGAAGGATAGAGTGGTTTGAATCAACTGCAGCACTTCGACAAAATTCATTCCAAGTTCCCCCCCAAGCACGCTCCCATAATTTGTGCCCAGTGGAATTATATTTTATCAATAGAAAATCAAGCATATTTCCTATTACAACAGGCCCGAAGCCAGCAACATATATTGAATTATTGCCATCCATTACCACATCCATCCCTGCTTGGCTCCCAGAACCGAAGGGAGGTTGCCAAGTGCGATTCCATTCCTGTTGAAATGGAGCAGGGACATCAAGTGCCTGAAGATAATCATCTTGTTCACTTATTTGGGTTGAATCAGAGGAGATAATAGGATTTTGAAAAAGTATTAACCCCAAAAATGTGAAAATTAGAAAAAAAATTGAATATTTTTTGTATCGACTGATTTTTCCCCAAGTTCCACTCATTTCATTCCCTTCTAGGTTATTAATGATAACGTCTATACTAAAATAAGAAAAATACTATAATTTAAAGATAATGTATTGAGATTAGTGTGTGATTTTATAGTGGAGACCGTAACAGGGAGTTAAAGTTTTTAGTAATCAAAATATGATAGTGTTAATTAAAAATGAAAAAACCATCGTGGATATCAACATCCGTTGATTTAACAAGTTTCCAAGAGTTGAATACAAAAATTAAGGGGCATAATTTACATGTAGTTTGCTTTGAGGCGTCATGTCCGAATATTGGTACTTGTTTTAATCGAAAAACGGCGACTTTCCTTATTTTAGGGAAAGTTTGTACTCGAAATTGTGCTTTTTGCGGGATACGGCAAGGTACCCCAGAAGTTCCAGATTCAAATGAGCCTAGAAATATTGCGAAATTAGTACATGATTTGAATTTACAACATGTGGTTATTACATCCGTCACTCGGGATGATTTAGCTGATCAAGGAGCAACTCAGTTTATTCGAACTATAAAAGAAATCAAAAAGATTCAACCAAAAATAATAGTTGAGGTTTTAATTCCCGATTTTCAAGGGAATATCGAGCTCCTTAATCGAATAATTCAAGCAAAGCCTGAGATTATAAACCACAACGTCGAAACGGTTCCTCGGTTATATGCTGAAGTCCGCCCACAAGCAGATTTCTTACGGTCCCTAACAGTATTGAAACACATTAAGAGTCAAGATCCCGAAATTTACACAAAAACTGGATTTATGGTCGGTTTAGGAGAGACGGATGCTGAGATTAAAGCCCTGATGCAAGAATTGCGGGATAACAAATGTGATATTTTGACAATAGGGCAATATCTGAGACCTTCGGATGCGCAATTACCAATCCAAAAATACTACACCCCTGAAGAATTCAACAAGTTCGAGATACTTGGGAAGAACATGGGATTCTTATATGTTACTGCGGCACCCTTGATACGGAGCTCGTATAATGCAGTAGATTTTTCAAAGCGGTTCTTGTATAAATAATGTTTTTATAATGAGGATATCAAAGAATCCGTATATGACACTTAATGACTGTCAGAAAATTGCAGAAGACGCAACACTAGTAACAGATTTAATAAAAAAAGCGGTGCAACTCAACAGAGCTAGCCAATGTTATAAAAAGATGAATAATACTGAACGATATCAAGAGTTGAAAAAAGCCGCAATTAATGTATTTCAAAAAAAGGCAGAAGTGGAAGATCCTTATGAAAGGAGTCTCTTTCTTTCCTATGAAGCACTCTGCTGGATTTGCATAGGGGACTTGGAGAAGGCAAAGGAGTTAACTACAAACGCTTTCAAGTTTCTTGAATCAGGATCAAGATTTAAAGAGTCGCCTATCGTTAATTTTACGGAATTTCTGGCTACCAAAGAAGTGGATAAGGCACAAGAGATTTGGAAAAATATCTACATGTTTTTTTCCCAAGGTATTGTGGAATTACTAGAAGAAGCGTTCATAACTGTTAATCCAGCCTCAGAACCGCCAATTTTTGGGAAGACAATTACATTCTCTAAAAGATGGAATGTTATTTTAATAGGGAAAGGTGAAGAACCCGAGAAGGATTGGAATCTAGTCTTTTATGACGCACATGAAGCACTTGACGAAAAATTGGTTTTAAAGAAGGAATTCGTTGATGACCTCTTAGAAAAGGTTAAAGAAATCAAAAAGTATCATTTTATACGAAACATACGTTCAGTTACCACCTCAACCGGAGAGGATTTTTCCGACAAAGCGTTGTTTATTATTCTGGCAACAAGTGCGGAGAAGAAATTAAAGTTCGGAATACTGTTAGGCTCTTTAAAGGATGGTGGAGTCCACCTCATTGCACTCTGGCCTGAGGCCTTTGCCCAAGCGGTTGTGAGTGATAGGGAAATAATTGGAGCGTTCATCACCCGGAGCGTAAAAGAGCCAGAATGGTTTGCAGATTTAAATGTGTTATCATTAATCTCCAATGAGGGGAAGCTACAAGTAGGGGAATTACCAGATGAGAAGGAATCGCTTCCAGAATATTTCACCTAGTTTTGATACTTCAGCTGCTAGAGCAGGGGAGTAATATTCTGCACGACTCCCATCAGAAAATGAAAAATAAGGACTGGCCAGATAAATGATCGCCCCTTTAGGGTAAGCCATCCAAATAGAGGACCAATAGCGGCAGCCGCAATGATCTCGAGCATCGGTTTCCCAATGTGAAAGAGCACAGAAATGACGGTTGAAATCGATATAATCAAAATTAGACCAATTCGCCCTAATTCCTCTTTCCCTTTTAAGCCAAATTGCAAATAAGCACGGTAGATAAATTCAAAGCCTATGTAATATATGAAATAGATCAGATTAAAAGCAATAAAAAGGGTAAGAAAAGCTGAGGGATCTACCCATTCTAATTTTGTTAAGGGATATTCCTGAGCAAGTGTGGGATCGCTGAAGAAGAAGAATGCAGGAACGACAGCCAGCGCTATTAAGGTCCAGATGAGATTGAATTTTTTCTCACCCCACTGCCAGCCATAATCCTTTTGCGGTTCTTTGAAATAAAATTTAATGATTAGCATAGGTACAATTAGGAAAAGGACAAAAGCCATTACAAATTGCCAGATATATTGCCAGAAATCAATCCAAGGGCTTCCATTAAATAACGATCCGAATAACCAATCAAAAAATAGAATGCTATTTCGCCCTTCAGGAAAGTAAGGTAATTCTTGAGGGATATAAATACGATATAAAGATGTGAAGTAATAAATCACTGTTAATAGAATCACGGAAACTAAAACAAATATTCGTCTTCTAGTGGTATTTTCTTTAAAATTCATATATTAAATCATTCCAAACTCACATTTAACAATTTTCAATGATTGAATTAAGAAGGTAGATACAAATAAATATTAGATAAATCCAAAATATGTCTAAACTCGAGAAGACAATTTGAGCCTATGTTCAAGGAATCTCGAGTTAATAATAAAGGAGTGGAGAATCATTACATTATTTGTAATAAAAGCTACAAATCCGATGGACAAAATAGATGAAGTAGTGAACGTTTGGTTGGATGAAATGGCTCAGGAGGGACCACACTTTGAATCATTCGAGAAATCGATTGTTCCAGATGCAGCGACAATTAAAGAGGGAAATATGGTTGAAGCCATATCAATTGGTTACACGGATGAGAAGAACGCCATGAAATCAAAAAGACTAGCGAAGAAACGCTGGAAACTATTTGAAAAAGTCGAAGGATTCAGCTTTACAATAAATGTCTATGAGACAAAAATGGATGATCAGTATAAAGATCGGTATAAGAAATGGAAAGAAGCTATGAAGTTGAACTTTGGTGATTTTAAAGAAATATTTTAATCATTTAAAATCCAATTCTGTTTTTCTAATCCTTGTACGCTTTTTAATTTCAATCCATTTTATTGAATTCTCGGGATAACTCGTCTATGCGGTTCATTTCCTCAGAGGATAGCTTGAAATACATGGCTCCAACATTTTGTTCAACGTGATGAACTTTGGAGGCGCCAGGAATTACCAGTACCGTGTCGCCATGAAAGTTAATGAGCCAATTGAGGGCGACCTGTGAAGGAGTAACTTCATGGACTTTAGCAATAGCTTCAATTTCTTCCATTAAGGCCCCACTTTTTTTGGTCTGCTTCTTCATTTTAGGCATAATCCGTCTTCGAATAAAACTGACATTCTTTAGAAGGCTCGGATCCTGATGGTATTTACCCGTGAGCACCCCTTGTTCGAGAGGACTCCAAGCGATAATTTTAATTCCACGCTCTTTGGCGGCTTCTAATATCCCATCTTTCTCAATATAACGATTAAGTAAATTATAATGAACTTGGTTTGAGATCAAGGGTAATCCGCGATCTTTCAATGCATCGTAGGCTTTAATCATCTTTTTCTTGGAGAAATTACTAACCCCAACAGATCTAATCTTTCCGGCTTCAACGAGGTCAGCCATAACGTTCATTTGGGTTTTGGTGGTGGAAAAGGAATAAGGCTGATGTATTTGATGTAGGTCAATAGAATAAGGATCTAGAGCCTCTAGGCGCTTCTTAATCGTCCTTCGAAGGCTTCCTGCAAATTTCATAAGGGGCATCCATTTATCTGCAATAATAACTTCCTCATCCTTTTTTCCCGCAGCTTGGAGTGCACTTGCCAAATTTCTCTCGGAGCGCCCGCCGCCATAGGCTTCGGCGGTATCAAACCAGTTAATTCCCCCATCCAGTGCGGCTTTTACAATACTATTTCTAACATCTTCGGGTATACCCGACCAAATAAATTTATTGAAACCATGTCCACCTGCGAATTGCCATGTTCCCAATCCAATGGGAGTAACTTTAATCCCGGTATTCGCAAGTTCAATTTTTTTTATTTCCTTACTCATTTTCATTCCTCTTTATTTCTTCTTTATACCAATTATACGTCCGTTTAAAGGCCTCTTCTAGACTAATTGCAGGTTTGTACCCTAGTTCTGAAACCACCTTATTATTCACAAATCCCAGATCAGTTGAGCTTACATGAACACGATATAAGTTGATAAGAGGCCCATCTTTGCTTCTAAATAATTTATAAAAAATCTCTAATAAACCAGCTGCAGGGAATGCAAGCCAAGAAGGGTAGCTAGGGATTTTAGGTTCTCGCCCACAAGAGGCGAATATTTCCTCTAATAGCTCTTTGAAAGGGATTATCGGACCATCAGAAATGATGTAGGTCTCTCCCGGTGCTTTTGGATGTGATGCTACTAGAATTAACCCATCAACTAGGTTTTCCACATAGCTGTAACACATTAGACTTTTGCCTTTATTAACTGCAGGGAATGATTTGCCATTATCGATCCGCTCATAGGCTCGAAAACTGAAAATATTCTTGTCATTGGGGCCGAATATCGTAAAACCTGGGCGAACGATAACAGTTTCAATTTTTCCGCTCTTAGAAACTTCATTGAGAAGCTCCTCCACTGCCACTTTTGAGCGTGCATATGCATTGTAAGGATCATACTCCGTGTTCTCATCCGCTGCTTCGAAACCTTTGAAGCCATGAACGGCTAAAGAAGACATGAAAACGAATCGCTTCACCCCTCCTGCGATCGCAGCTTCCAGGACATTTGCGGAGCCTTCAAAATTGATCTTCCAAAATAGCTTTTCAGGACCCCAATCATAAGCCCGAGCCGCCAAATGGATGACTACCTCAATGCCCGTAAAAAATGATTTTATAGAAGATAGGTCGGTTATATCCCCATAGACTTTCTCTATTTCATCTTTGAATGGTGCCAGGTTTGACTCATCGGTACCTTCTAAAATGAGTCCTCGAACCTCATGTCCACTTTCGACTAATTTTTTGGCTAAATTACTTCCAATAAACCCATTTACACCAGTAACAAGGAATTTCAAGGAATCTACCTCTCTAATCATAGTAAAAAGCAAGTTTTACAAGTTTCTTTTTACTTTTATTCATCATCATCTTAATAGCTTTTTTATAATCGTCGAGCTTCATTTTCTGAGTGAGTAATGGTTTCAATTCAATTTTACCTTCAGTAAGCCAATCTAATGCAAGTTGAAAGGTGTGAATCGGTTCACCATTATAGACTTCTGTACTGGATGTATTAGTTCCATAGATTGTCAATTCTTTAAACCAAGCGAAAGACCAATCAACTTTGGAGGTTTTTCCCACAAGACCGATTAATCCGAGCTTTCCACCAGGTTTTGTGAAACGAAGGGCATCGTTCATGGTTGTATCAAGACCCACACACTCGTAAACAACATCCGCCCCACCGTTGACCGGTACGCGTTTGCCTAGTTCAGGTTTCTGCAGTTCTACGTTCAGAGTTTTCGCTAAGTTATCATAATAATCCCCTTCTCTGAGATAAATTATCTCATCAGCGCCAAATTTCTCGCACCACTCACCCTGAAACGGATATTTTGCTAAAACAATAATTCGGGCTTTACTACCAAGTGCACGAAGTGCTGAAACGACCGCAATCCCAATCATCCCGGCTCCAATCACCAGCACGGTGTCCGTATCTTCGGGGGGACATTGCATTACACCATGAAGTGAAGAGCAGTATGGTTCAACCAAAGCGGCATCCTCATCAGAAACGGAATCAGGAACATGGTGTAATTGAAATTGATGTGCGAGGAAGTATGGACTCCAGCCTCCACCCGTATCGCGGCAAGTAAAATTATCTAATCCAGGGGCGAGATTACCCTTAGTGAAATTCAAACACGAGGAAAATTGACCTTTCGCACACAATTCACATACTGGATCAATCCCCCTGGTTTCACAAGGAAGCATTGGATTTATGATTACCCGATCCCCTTCTTCAAATCCTTTGATTTTTTTGCCTTTTTCAGCAATAATCGCATAATTCTCATGCCCCATAATAAAAGGGGAACTTGTGAACGGCGTGAGGGAGGGGGAATCACGAAGAAATATGGTGTTCATCTCACTTCCGCAAAACCCAGATAATTTGGTCTGAACTTTCACCCATTCATCAGTCGGGGCATTAGATAGTTGCGGTTCGGGAATATCCCTGTAGTGCAACATCGAGAGGGGACCATAATAGACCGATTTCGAAATCTTTCCAAAGAGCTTACACAAAACATACCGGGGAATACTCACATCAAACTGAAGGGCTTTCATAACATTGCAAGTCCCAAATTCATATGGTTAGTAAAGAATTGTACAGTGAGTATAAAACTATTCTTTTCAAAAATTCGTTGGTTTGAATTTGATTGTATATGAAATTTCTAGTAAACAACTTATTTTAAAAACTAAGTTGAAGACTATCAGAAGGAGATTAAATACAATGACGAGCACTTCACGAGTCCTAGTCAGTCTCTTTCTGATTTCGATAATTTTACTGCCAGTCGTCTATGTCGTTGGAATTCTCCTCCCAATGGTACTCTATGCAGCTTCAGAATCCTTTTTCAGCGAATATTCCGATGTTTTCACAGTTTTAGGTATTATTCTGCTATTATCAGTGATTGTACCCCCATGGGATAAAAAAAAGTTGAATTTTCTTGCCAGTGCGGTGAAAAGACTATGGAGAAACTTTGTGAAACCCAAGCAAACTGATGAGGTCGTGTTTAAAGATGATATCGTTCATTTTGCCGTAATGGAGGTTACTTCAAATGATTCACCGTTAGAAAATGTAATTATTGAAGAAGTTTTAGATTTAGA
>JAEOSY010000662.1 GCA_016840125.1 Candidatus Helarchaeota archaeon
AACTTGCTGAAGAGCTACAGTCACAAGGCATTAAAACTATTTTTTATTGTTCTGGACACGGAGATCACGTGAAATTCTTAGAGGAAATCTCAGAAAAAATACGTGCCGAATTAAAAATGAATGCCTATGTGCTTTATCCGTTTTTCGAAGATGCGGCAATTATAGCGAAATTTAACGAGATAAAAACAAGTAAAAGTATTTATGATTTCTTTCATGCCGAAGAACTCGAGACTAGTCTGGTCCTCGCTATTTCACCCCATTTAGTTCAAATGAAAGAGGCCAAAGTTGAATACCCCGATATTTCCGAAGAAGACTTAACGTCTGAAAAACGATTAGGAGATCTTACCAAATTTTGTCTTTTTGGCGATCCAACAGCAGCCACCGCGGAGAAGGGACGCCAATTTATTAAGATAATGCTTGATGAACTTTTAAAAATTATAGATAATCTTAAACTATCTCTTTAGAATCTACTGTTAAACACTATCCTGAAATGGACACAGGGGATCTGAATCAAAAATAGTTCCTTTTAATGAATATGTTACTAGTTTGCATCCACCTTTACAGAGATGAAATTTTTGGCAGGAATTACAATAACCCGTCATTTTCCTCTTGAATTTTTTAGGATTTCGGAATAATTTGACTAATTCTGTTGATAAAATTTTCTTTAAATCCATTTCCAAAAGGGATCCACAATTAAAATCATATAAAATACATGGTATCACATTCCCCTTCGCGGTAATCGTAATTACATCCTTAAAAACTTCACAACAGAGGCCCGAGATCTCTTTTGTAATTAGCCGGGAAGCGGGTACTGAGCAGAGTTCGACCTCATATCCTGCCTCATACTTCTCTTTGGACAACTCAATTAACTCTCGGCATTGAGCTGGGGATAAAACCTGGTCCACAAGCTGCTTCCCTGCTCCAAAAGGAACGAATATGCCAAAATTAATATCAAGGGCCTTTAATTTATCATAAAGTTCAAAAAACGGTGCAAAATCTTTGAAATTCCACTTACCGAGGGTAACATTTATCCCAATTGGAAATTCAGCAAGCAATTTATTTTCTAATACCTTCATCAAATGTAGAAATTGCCCCTCACCCCTAACAAAATCATGAGTCTCTGGTCTTGCTCCATCAAAACTCACAGGAAGCGCACTAATAATATCTAGACGACGTTCAATTTCAGCAATAATTGTTGGATCTTTTAATTTAATTCCGTTAGTGTTAATAACCACATCTTCCATACCGCAATCATTAGCATAATCAACAATTTCGAATATATCATTTCTGATTAAGGGTTCCCCTCCAGTCAAAATAAGGGATGTTACTCCTCCTTTCGAGATTTTCTCGATTATAATCTTAACTTCCTCTAAATTTAATTGAATCCCCCCTAAATCCTGCCGATAACAGTGTCTACAATCCATATTACAGGCATTTGTGATTTCAAAAAGTGCTATAGCTCTTTTCAATTTCATGGATTTTCCTCTACCCTTCATTTAAATTTCTTCAATATACTCCTTGAAAACCGGAATTAGATCATCAGCGCTTTTCGGGGTAAACCCTGGTGATTGACTTAGGACGATGAGTGAAAATGGTTCTTTATTTTTATAATTCCACAAGCGAACCCTCTCTAACGGTACTATTAATGGTTCTAAGGCATCAGGTGTTGTCTCATAAAACTTTTTCTTATATTTGCGATTTAATTTTTTCTTATCATACATCTTCAGCTGTAATTGGCCTGTCGGCACATAATAATCCTTAAAATAAAAGGTTACTAAATCATATCTCCAATATGGATGGATGACGAAAACTAACTTGTTAATCCAGCGACATGCTAAGGCGAACGCCAAATAATTAGCAGGATTTAAGCTACTTCCTACATCCTCCTTTGGATACCAACGCTCTTTGACGGGTTTATGTAGGAGCTCTCCCATGATATATTTCCAGCTTTTATCACCTAAACCTAAATCTGCATGGGCATCTACATGCACAACTACAAAAGGAATCTGTAATTCATCTTTTTCAATTAATTCCCTCCAGAAAAGAAAAGCGCCATCATGACGTTCGACAATCCTCCCTAATACCTTCTTAGCCTTTGATAATCCACATTGATCCTCGAGAAATCTTCGTACCTCTTCTTCTGACCACGGGTGATATTTTTTCTCCTTCAATCGTTTCTTACTGCGTTTGGAGTACCTGATATTGTCCAGAAAAAAGTCTAAGTCAATATCTAAAACTCTATTCGCCGTAAAATTCCCTTCATCCTTTAAGTTCCAAAAAAAGAGAGAAAATTGACTATTAAGATCTCACTTTCTCGCTGATTCTTTTTTCGTCTTCTTCGTCCTCATCAGCTAAATCGTCTAACTGACTCAAAATCTCTCTATAAATCTCAGACTTAAGGACTTCTCTTGCTTCTCCCGTTGGATCTTCCCGAACCTCTTCAATTTCAGGCTCAACTTCTCTTAGTGTCTCATCCGCAATATCATCTATCCATTTTTTATATTCAGAATCTGAGCTAGGTACTCGAGTAAATGTCTTTTTAATTCCCTTCTGGATCGATTTTTTTAATCCTGATCCTTTCTTTACTGATTTTCGAATTTTCCGGGAAATCGTTCCATGCATTCTTCCTTCAACTCTTTTAAACCCTCGTTGTATAACAGACGCTTGCCGTTCAAAAGTTCTAGAAATCCGTCTAAAAAAACCCATTCTATTCTCACCTATTGTATTTGTTCTTTATTTTTGAATAACTATTATTAATTAATATATAAATTAGAGTACTCTATTAACTCCCTTGCAGAATTATCAAATAAGAATAAAGGTGTTTCATCTTAGAACAAGCCACGCCGCGAGGACAATTCCTTCTGAAATTCCGCCGTAGAGGGCACCATTGACTAATCCTTGATAGAGGACGTTCGCCGGCTCAAAAACAAATCCCAGCGGATCAACATATACCATATGTGGAAAAATAATATTCCCCGGAGGAATCATACCTGGTATGACATATGCGAGCGATAAAAGTATTCCAAAAATTACAGCCGGAACTCCAATAAAGAGCAACGCTTGCAATATGATTGGACTTTTAGGAGGAATAATTAAATGCGCTTCACGGGCATCTGCTAATTTAGAGACTTGCTTATAAACCTTAGCTTTAATATCCTCCATCGATTTACCGGTCGGATCTGCTTTGAGCTCAGGTTCTAACTCCTTCATAACATCATTTGTGATATTTTTAACCATCTGTTGCTTTTCGGATGGTGAAATGTCTGATTTTTTATAAAGGGCCTTCAATTTCGTTTGAATTAGTTCTCCTATTCTATTAGATTGTTTACCATAAAATTCAAACTTAAAAGTTCCTGCAGATATAATTGGCTCATTTGCTTCACCCATATTTTCAACGCTCCTTTTTTTTTATCAAACAACAATCCTATCTAAGAAATAAAAAAGTTCTTTTAAAATACAAATTTTGTTATTTTCAATTGGTTTATTGTAGGATTTTCCAAGCAAGCAATGCGATCCCTTCAGTAGCGCCCCCATATAATGCCCCATTGACAATACCTTGATAGAGGACGTTAACCGGCTCAAAAACAGCTGGCCCACCCGTGGGGGGTGTTACCATATGTGGAAAAATGATATCCCCTGGAGGAACCGCCCCCGGCATAACGTAGGCTAGTGATAAAAATATCCCAAAAACTATTGCTGGAACTCCAATAATGAGGATTACTTGCAATATGACCGGAATTTTAGGATGAATAATTAAATGAGCTTCACGTGCATCCGCTAATTTAGTGGCTTCCCGATAGATATCCGCCTTTAGAATCTCCCTCGTTTCACCGGTTGGATCTTTTTGGAGTTGGGGTTCCAACTCTCGCATGGTTTCATTTGTTATATCGTTCAACATTTTTTGCCTTACATTTGGTGATATGTCTGCGCTTTTATAACGAGCTTTTAGTTGCTTTTTGATAGATTTATCTATTTTCCCCTGATGCTTTCTAAATCCTCTCGAAACCCTTCTACCCGAATCGCGAAGTGCTCTTCCTGCTCTCTTCCAATGTGACTTTTTAAAAAAACCCATTTAAATCACTTAAAGAAGAATCATTCTCTTAGTTGTTCTTCTACTTGTCGGGTGACTTCTGCCTCGATTTCCGCTTTTGCTACCTCTCTAGTTTCTCCAGTAGGATCTTCGGGTAATTCTGATGCGACTTCTCTGAGTGTCTCTTCAGTTACCTCTCTAATTATCTGTTCTTTCTTCGTAATCGCCACTTTTTTATCACCGAATTTCTTGAATTTGCCCTTAACCTTCGATTTTATTCCACTCGCCTTACCATTTACTATTCTTCGGAATCCTCTTCGGATTTTTCGGCTCTCTCTTCTGAATCCTCTTTTGATACTTGAACCCGATCTTTTGAAATTACTTCCTACCCTTTTCCAATGATTTTTTTTCCAAAATCCCATATTCATCACTCATCTCATGATCATTAGTGTCCTATCTTCGTAAATATTCTTCTACTTGTCGGGTGACTTCTGCCTCAATTTCCGCTTGTACAACCGCGCTCGTTTCACCCGTAGGATCTACTGGTAAGTCCGACTTGATTTCTCTGAGTGTCTCAGCTGTAATTTCTTTGATTAATTGTTCTTTCATCGAATCCAAGGGCGCCTTACCACCTAAATCCCCAATTTTGATTTCTATTTTTGATTTAATCGCACTCGAAATTTTGTCAATTCTCCTTTTGGAGAATCTAGCTATTCTTCCAATAAAACCCATATCTCATCAACACTAATAATTATAAGTTGAATACGTTAACATACATTACTTTTTAAATTGATCTGATGGAATTTCTTTGTTTGCAATTGGACAGAGCGGATCGGATTCAAAAATTGTACCTTTAAATGCGTAAGTTACTAATTTACATCCTCCAGTACAAACCTCAAATTCGGAACACGTCTTACAATATCCCTCAATTTTGTTACGAATTTTTACTGGATCTGAAAATGTTTGGATTATTTGATTTGCGAAAATTTCATCCATATCCATTTCTAATAATGACCCACAATCATATTTATGAATATATAAGCAAGGGACAACATGTCCTTGAGCAGTAATATTGATGAACTCAGTAAAAAGATTGCAACAACTTGTTAATTCCCCATAGAGATTTGCATATGGTACAAAACAGAATTGAACTAGATATTTCTCTTCTAATTTTTGTTTTGCCATTTCAATCATCTTATGACATTGAGTGGGCGAAAGGACTTGGTCTTTTAAGAGATCTCCCTTTCCCAGGGGAAGAAACGGGAGAAAATTATAATATTTGCCATTAAACGTCTTACTGAGTTCGAAAAAGGCATTAAACTCTTGGAAATTCCATTTGCCTATTGCTATGTTCAACCCGAGTGGGAGCTCCCTTAATTCTTTCCTTCGTAGTATTTGTATTAATCTATCAAATTCCCCCTTACCCCTGATGAAATCATGTGTCTCAGCAGTAGCTCCATTAAAGCTGACCATTATTGGCCCAATCAGATCTCCACGCTTCTTTATCTGCTTGATAATCGTCGAATTATCCAACAAAGTACCGTTTGTAGTAAAGGCAATTTCTTGAATACCACAATCCTCAGCTGTATCTATAATTTCAAAGATTTCTTCTCGGAGAAACGGTTCCCCCCCAGTGAGAACTAGATCTGTAACTCCATAGGCACATACTTTTTCCAAAATGGTTCTTATCTGGCTGAGAGTTAATTCTTTACTAAAATCGTTTTTAAAACAGTGTTTGCATTTTAAATTGCATCTGGTCGTAATTTCAAAGAGAAGTGTGGCATTCTCAAGCGTTTTTATCAATCCACCATAATCTTATTTTTGAAATAACCATTGCTGGGGATAGGCATCTCCAGGACCTTGTAGGAGGGCGCCATTGGGATATCGGGCGCTAATGGTGCAATTCGTCCCATCAATTTCAACTTGGATATAATGATACGCTTGTTCCCCATATTCAAGTCCTAGTTGCTGCCAAGCATCGTGATATGATTCTTCCTCCGGAAGGTGATAGTAATATTTTCCGAGATCTCCCGGTGCCCAATGGGTATAATTTTCTGGGAAGCCCGCATGAGTTAGATATTTTGATGCGTTCCAAGGTCGCCGCTCATAAATTATATCCTGATATTGATTGAGATTTTCATCCCACCAATGTACTGTACTTGTTGCTAACATCCGATCTGGGTTTAAAACGCCATAATCCACCTCTAAATTGGCACCACCCCCGCCAGAGCAGAAGTAATGGACCTCATTGTGGATCCAATCATGTGATTCGTCATATACCAACCCATTCCACCCATATGTGTAATTATAATGTTGATAATCATGGTCATGTGCAAAAAATACGGCATCGACAGCGAGTTCATCAAAAATTGGTACGAGTTGTTGTTGTAAATTCCAATACATTCCTGTAGTGGCGGTGGTCATCATACTCAAATGGAAGAAACAAAATACCCAATCTTGCCCATTAGCATGTGCTTGGGTAATATCCTCGCGAATCCAGTTCCGCTGAGTATCGCTCATCAAGTAGACATGTTCAAAATTATCAATCATGACGAAATGAGCATTATGATAATCAAAGGAGAAATACCGTCCCATGTTAGGGTTCGCATAGGGGTAAGTAAAGAGTTCTGCCCAGTTAGAAGTTCCAATAAACGTATTCCAATCATGATTGCCAATCACAGCTTGAATGGGAGTATTCGCAGCCATCCTCGAAAAGCTATTAAACACCCGATGCCAATCCTCGAGATCACTTCCCTCATTAGCTACATCGCCAAGCTGACAAATGAAATCAAATTGCTCCTTTATGATTCCATCTGCAACCATCCCGCCTTTACTCTCCATAAGTGCATTAGTGGGTTGCATGTCCCCAACAATGGCAAACTTGAACGGCGCTTGAATTGATGAAGCGGTGGTAAAATTAAAAATTGTAGAAGCGTGAGCTTGCTCAAAAGTTTCGGGTATGTAATAGTAATAGCTGGTGTTGGGATTTAATCCCTCCAAATAGACTTTATGTAAATAATTACCTGACCCAATTGCGGTTTCATTAAGATTGCTGGCATTTGTTCCGTAATAAACCATGGACGAATTACTTTGAGCCGTTAGCCAGGAGATACAAATGCTTTCATTCGGCTTATTATTATGCCAAGTTAGCCATGGACCATCATTATGCCCATTTCCATTTAAAATATTAGGGGGCGGGAAGGTAAGAAAATTCGTATTGATGAAATAAAAGGCAAAACTGGAGAGAATTAATAGCAGTGTGGCGATAATCGCAAATAATGGAAATTTTATTTTCTTTATTTTGGTCATCCTAATGCTTACTGCACTGAAATAGAATAAATAGCCAACAATAAGGAAGATCAAAGTGGAGGCGACAACGAGCAAGAAATGAAGACTGGAAGAGGCTTCGAGAGTTAAATTGTTAAAATCAACCGGTATTATATAAAGGATTGAAATAATGAGCGAAAATAATAGGCTTATAATAATAATAAAGATCCAGCGAAAATTTACCCGTCCCCATTGAAAAAGATTTCGAAATTTTTTGCTTTTGGCAAGTAAAAATGTGAAAAGAATTGCTACCACAACCCCAGAAATACTAAGGCTTAATGGGATTTCATAACCTTCAATATAGTGGCTAAGAAATGATAGAGCTACAGTACTCGTTACCAATAATACGGTCGCCGCAGCAAATCCAATTGTGATGAAGATGTATTTAACGATTCTCCCGAATTTTGTGGTAGGTGGCTGACTCATCTGATCTCTCCTTTACTTAGCTTATACTCCTTAAATATATAAAAAATAAGGGAAAAGGTATTCTTGATGTTTTGGATTAGAAATTGAAAAAGGTGGTATTAAATTGGAATCCAAAGTTATTGGTATTGAACTAACACCCGTCCATGTCCCATTCAAAGAGTTGATAAGAGAAACAATGGACAAAAGTGGTGGTCTCGGGATGGCTATCCCCGCAGAAGAAGCTTGGTTAGGCGGCGACTTCGTCATCTGCAAACTATTTTCAGAGGACGGGACATTTGGGATCGGAGAGGTATTTGTATGGCTTCCTGAAACGGGAATACTACCCGTAACCATAATTAATATTATAAAACACGCTCTTCATCGATATGTGATTGGTGAAAATCCCTTTAATGTTGAAAAAATGAACAAAAAGATGGATAATAATGTAGCCCGTAATCACGTTGCAAAAGGCTTAATCGATATTGCCTGCTATGATCTAATGGGGAAAATAAAGGGACAACCCGCATGCGAATTGATGAGTGATAAAATCACTAATGAGATTCCCCTTGCAGCCCTCATTCCGCTTGCTGACACCGAAACCCTTGTAATGCTAGCAAAAATGTTTTACAAACTGGGCTATAGAACCTTTAGGTACAAACTTGGGACTGGGATTGACGAGGATGTTAAGGTGTCTGAAGTTATTAGGGATACTTTAGGTTCTTCGGTCAGGCTTCGGGTGGATTACAATCAAGCCTACACTCCCGAAGAGGCAGTCAAGGCAATCAAAGCTATTGAGCAGTTTAATATCGATCTTGCGGAACAGCCAATTCGGGCTGATGACTTCGTTGGTATGGCATACGTGCAGAAACGAGTAAATACGC
>JAEOSY010000663.1 GCA_016840125.1 Candidatus Helarchaeota archaeon
CCTCGCTACATTTGGAACGGTGATATTGTGGGTAGAATTTTTCCGGTTTCCGAATACTCTTACGCCCGGGGAGGACCCCGTCATCCTCCTACCCATGCAGGATTTTTCCCACTGCACAAGTATTAGCGGGTACGGGGAAGTCAGTCCGGGGAATTTCCATAACGGGATTGATTTTGGGGTGAACGGGTCCACTGCGATTGTGGCCCCACATGCGGCGTATGTGGAGGACATAAAGTTCTGGTTTAATGATAAGGGCGGGCATTGGCAAACGAACGTGCGGCTCTGGCTTAATTCCCAATGGGGGATCGAAGTGGTATTTGAATCCTGGGCGCTTAACGAAACCTACGGGCAGCTGCAGCGCGATGAGATCATGGTCGATGCTGGGCAGTATGTGGCAGCCAATCAAACGTTGGGGAATTTAATCAGTCATGGAACAGGGACCCACATTCATTTCGGGATTTACTCGCATTCCGAGGCGAAATGCCCTTATACTTACTTTTCAAGTTCGGAAAAAGTAGTTTTTGAAGCCCAGTTTGCCCTGGTCAATTACACGGCGCATTGGTGTATGTAGCTAATCTTCTGAGTGCCACCTGAATAAATGGAAAGGGAGAAAAGTTTTTGTAGCCGAAGCAAATTCTACATTACGGGATACAGAGAGCGAGGAAATATCAAATTTAGTGATATTTAACATTTAAACGACAAGGAACCAGGGTTGCAGATGGAGAAGCAAAGAATAGGAGGCATAATCGTCCTCCTCAGTGGAGCACCAGCAATAAGTTTTGGCGTTATATTTTTATCTCAGGTTTTTCAAATAGGATTTTTACTTAATTTTTTAGTTAGTTTAATTTTTCTAATTCCAGGGGGTCTTATTATCCTTGGGGGGATTAGAATAATTTATCATAAAAGTCACGGAGTTTTGGCGCTTTGCAGTATTAGTGTTGTATTTGGTGAAATTCTTTTCTTCTTTATTTTAAGTTTAGGAAGTTATAATTGGTGGATGAATTTGGTTTTTTATGTAACCAGCTTAACGATTTTGGGACTGGGTCTTGTGGCAGCGCTGTTTTGTTTTCGTAACCGGAAAAGAAAAACTTCAATGGTGAAGCCGAGATTAGGGGGAATATTAATGCTTATAGGAGGAGGATATATATTTTACTTGGGTTTTATTGGCTTATGCGTGACGATTTATCGAGCGTTTTTTGACCCGTATATTATGACTTTGCCCGATGATCTAATTTTTACGCTTTCAGGGGGGGCAGTTTTGAGTGGAGCCATGTTTCTTTTAAACGAGGATGTCCAAGGGAGGTTATGGGGACTGATTGGTGGGATTGTAGCCTTAGGAGGCTCGATTGTACTATTGATACTCGATATAATAAGAATTCTTAGCTCCACACACCCAGAATTTGTCGTGGATGCCCTTTTTTTTGGAATAATTAGTCTTCAATTTATCATATTGGGAATAATCGGGTCGAGAGTAGGGCTCAAATCACCGCCACCAGACCTTTGGGGGATTAGTACCCACCCAGAAGAAAGAACCGAAAGGAATGGCACCATCCCAATGGAGTTTTCGGTTGAGTATCTCGTGGTTTTTAATGACAGTGTTAATCCAAGTCGATATAACCAGTTAGAACAAGAGATTTCGGAACAAATCGGCACCTTGCTCAGACGCTACCAATCAATTATCAGAATAAATTATACACGTGATAGTTCACAATTAACCATAAGAATTGAGCTTCTGAATGAGGGTGTTAGGAAAGAGATTGAGGAGATCCTCTATGTTTATTTGTTTAAGAAAACCGATGAGGTCTCATTTCAATTCATAGAGTGAGGGCGTGCTGATGATAATTTAATATAGTATTTATAATTAAAGCATTAAGGATATTTATTGGAGAGGTAAATATGGAAAATAACTATCAAAACAAAATGTGGGCATTACAAGAACAGATCTATGAGTGCCCTCTTTTAAAAAAAGGGAAAGATACGTGTTATGACGGACTTTTTGATATAAAATTCGGACCTGATGCTGTTTACGTAGGAGAATACTACGGATCAATTAAAAATCACCCAAAAATTTTGTTTATTGGCAAGAATCCAGGTTCGGAACCGACCGATTTTGGGATAAAAATGAACACTGAAAAGTTCAAAGCTCAAAATCCAAGTTTCAAACCGACTGATTTTTATGATGCTTTTTATGCTGGTTGGAACGATCTGGCTGGAGTGAGCGGATTTGATTATGTAAAACAAAATAGAGGATTCAAGGATATTATGGAGCAGCTTTTTACAAATTTCAAAGATACCTATGATTTATTGAAGACAATTGCCATAACCAATGGCGTCCTTTGCACAGGTAGTGGAGAGATAAAAACTCCAGTAGGAAACATGTGGAAAAACTGTATGTCACAGCAAGCTTGGTTGAAAAAAACCTTAAAAATTTTGGAACCTGATATTATTTTTATTTTCTCAGGGGAAACTTGGGATAATTTTAAAGCAGAAAAAATTGGATACACTAAAAAAGAGGATTTTACGCCAGAGATTAGATTTGCTTATAAAATCGTTTGGTTAGATGGAAAAAAGAGTTTAGTTTTAAGAATACCACATTTTTCTCGTACTGTTAAAACCACAGAAGCTTTTGAAAATTTATTTGAGAAATATGAGAAGAGTGATTCAACCCTTATAATGTCAGAATATGTATTGAAGGAAATCCTAGGTTTAGCAAAAAATCAACTAGGTAAAATGGGATTTAAAACCTAATTGAAGGCTCCATAAAAGACGGGAGCCTTACATCGCGGACATTCCTCAGGATCGATAGCGGATGCGGAGAGATGGGCGCTATGGACTAGATGATTACATTTAAGACACTGAAAGAACTCGTCTGTAAGTTGAATTGGTTCCCTACATTCATCACAGACCCCAACTTCAATTTCCTGGTCAGGCGAGAGGGAAGGAGTTTGGACGATGTCACTACGTGTATAATCAATATAGGATTTTCTAGGAGGGGTGCGCCCCTTCCGGATTGTAGCGTGAATTAAGAGGACAAAACCTGTGATTAATTGAATAATCCCGTATATAATATCTA
>JAEOSY010000664.1 GCA_016840125.1 Candidatus Helarchaeota archaeon
AAGATGACCTCATCACCCCTAAGATGATAGATAGATTCAAGCCATTTCTTTAGCACTTTCAACTTAACAATAGGGGAACGCCCTTCCTTGGTGTATTCGATGAAGTTCCAGCGAATCTGATGATCCAAATCGCTTAACAGGTCCCGCTTCACCCATCAAATTTTTTCAGTCTTTTCAATTATACTGTACCATTGATACTTTAAAAAAATTATGTTAGAAAGACAGTTCTCCCCTGAATTAAGGGGATTTTATGATTCAGTCGCAGACATTTCCGACAAATTATTCATCCCGTTGAACTGTATTTCCTGTGTATAGGGAGTTATTCGTCCATATCGCGAAATGTTTTGAACTCGCTGTCCTCTGAAAGTGCGGACATAAGCCTTCTGGATCCTGTAAGACTCGCCAACTTGAATTAATTGAGAAAGGTCATCCCAGAGATCGAGAAGGATACATCCAGTTCTATCCCCAACTAGAAAAGTCACTATTCGATGTTCTTTCCCATCACGCCGCGTCTTTACAATCCGATCATTAACTTTCTCCTTTACGAGCACTGCAAGAGTCAGGTTTTTCATCTGCTGCTCAAGGTACTCGATTGGGATGTAGCTCCCTGGGTCCCCCTCCCCCCCTACAGCTGGTGATTCTGAAACTTCAAATCCATCTTGGAGTTTGACGTGATGGAAACATCCATATCGCCCAATATTTAACTGAAGCCGGTTTCGAAATTCCGTGACATACCCGTTATCGATCTCAAGGTAATCCCCGACTTTTACAACCTCCGCGTCGTTATTCCAAAAGGGGATAAGGATTGTCCCCGTTGGATCGCCAGCGGTGAAGGTCACCACCTTATATCCTTTCGCATAGCGCGGGGGTGATTTTGCAATGAGTTTCACGACGATATTAACCTTCTTTGAGGCTTTATGTAAATCGGTGATCTGACACGTCATTCAATTCACCTAAAAACTACCACGTGAAAAAACCTGTGAACAGTTCTAAAAAAGCATCGACAGGGAGGATGTCGATTCCGTATCCGCCCCTAAGAACTCCCGCAACAACGATTAAAACTATAAGCGCTAAGATACATTTTCGCATGGTGCCTGAGCTGCGCGTCATATACGCTAAGGCGGCACCACCAGCCAAACATATGAGGGTAAGGAGTGTTATAATATGGACGTAACCCATCAGCTGGTCGTAGAGCAATATCCAATCATAGCTCATCATTTCACTTCCGTTGTGCATTTTTCCCATGGTAAGTATCAAGGAGGGTCTCTAAAGTATCAACACCAAGATAAATTCCAACCCCAGGGTCATAACCAACACCAATTCGGTGCGAACGGAACCATTTCGGCTTGCCGCGAAACATATCATTTGAAAAAACAATAAACCGACGCTGAAGTTTCTCTGCAACTCGGATCAAAGAAGTGTCCGCCTGCATTCCAGCTGGAGCTTGGCGAAACATATCGTCTTTTAAAAGTTCCTTCAGTTTACGCTTCTCTCCTGGATCTTTTAATTTGTACTCGATGTTAGCATCAAAATAGACTACGAGCTGGTTCCTGGTAATCCCCCATGATTCCAGCTCTTTGAGAACATCAAAAATACAGCTCAACCGAGCAACCTTATCCTTTTTAACATCGGCAATCACAAAAACGAGATTAGAGCCGTCCAGGAGGATAGATCCCTTTTGGATGTTTTTCAAACTTTGTTCCATGATAGAATTGTCTTCATTCTGAAAACTGATTTGAGGGGGCAATGGAGGGGGTGGAATTGATATGCAATTTGACCCCTTCTCTTCCGATGGAACTTTTTCCCGTAATGTTATGTTACAGGGGGGAACTTTAAAACTATCAACCACAGCAAATAGCCGTGCGTCATCCCCTTTCTTCCCGTAGGGAATAATTTGTTCGTTCTTTCCACAGCCGATCACAATGACTGGTAGTACGGTGTTTTTTAACTTCATTTTTAGGTTGGGATCATCTACCGTTTCTATAGACATATAGTTCCGAGCGCTAACATCCAGATCTTTGGTTGCGGCGTCGAATTGGATTTTGATTTCTTGATTTGACGGGCTATCCTCCTCAATAATAAGTAGACAGTAAATCCCATTCCGCTCCTCATTGCGGATCTTTCGTAAGAAGCCCGCAGGTAATCCAGCGAGGTCAAGATGCACGCTGACAGGTAGGGTTGCGGTTTCAAAATTGGGAGGCGTGGGTGGAGGTGAATTATGTTGAGTTTCAGAATCACAGAGAACTACTTTTTCAGAGTTCTCTACTATCGCGCTCAGATCTTCGAGTTGGTCTTTAATCTCACTTGAAATCACACCTCCAGTAGAGGAAGGGTCTAGTTTGAAAGAGGGTATTTCGATTGAACGCTGATTTCCTTTCTCGACCGTTTGAACTAGATGCGGAGGTAAGAGTTGCAGATCATAGAGGTAGTAAAGGAGAAATTTTTTGAACGGCTGCAACTCATCTAGAGTGAAGGGGGTTCGGGTTTCAATCTTCGTTACCCAGAAGCGGAGTTCCTCGAAGCGTGGCATGTCGGGCCGGAGTTGCATGGCTTTATGGAGTAATTGTCGGATTGGGTCTCTGCATTGGATATCGGCCTGATCCCCCCAGACGAGCCAAATTAAGACATTTCGGAGTAGGAAACCCCCATATTCCATCATCATTTTCGTGTTGTGCAGGCACACAATTTTGCCTATTTTAGTATGTATCCGTGATTTAAAATAGCGAGCTATATCACGTCGCCCCGCTTGATTTCTTGGAGGTGCCACTTCAGCAGGAGGAGGGGTTAAATCCACAAAGGCGGGAACATTATCCTGTGTTTCACCTGGGGAAGCCAGCTCATGAGTCGGACTTTCCTCTACTACCACAATTTCTTCTTGATAGGGGGAACTTCTGTGGTACTGAGATTGGGCAGGGCTAACCTGGTGAAGATCGACCTCCCGCAACTCCCTTACCCGTCGTTTTTGAAAGGTTAGATAGGAATAGTAGTTAAATGCGACAAACCCACCATAGAGGAGAGATGTTAGAGCGATCATATTACCTAAGGTCAGAGGGCTACTGACTTGAAAGATTGTACAGAAGAAGTAAATAACCCACAGCGCAATCAAGGGAATATGCCCATGATCGATCAAAGAATTGGAGATCCGCCAGTACAAATATTTTGATTGATTCAGAAGATCGGGACGTCTTGAGTTAAGACTCTCACGATGCCGCGTCAGGTAGATATTCAGCCCCTCTTTATCCAAGGAAAGAATATCAACGCGGCGAGTTTGACCTGAATAGTAGTCCCACAATTCGCCTTCTCGTACAAGGATGAGGGGGCGAATTGAGAAGCCAACGGGCATCCCATTCTTTTCATAGGAGTGTCGGATGCAAGGTTTATGAAGGGTTATAAAATGATGTTTTTGGACACTTATTCCTTGAAAAAGGGAGCGTCCCTGAAGTAAGGCACGGCGTATGCGTTCGCACTCCCCATCCAGTTGCGGAGCCAAGTTTTCAGCAGCCTCCACATCCTCCGCATAGGCAATGATGAACAGGTCGAAGACATAGCAGCTAGGAAACTTCACTAACTGACCAAAGGTGAGAAACGCGGAGCCTTGTCTAACCCGGAGGTAGTTCTGGGTCTCGAAATATTTTTGGACCCAGACATCCCATCTCACTCCTGAGGGGGCGGTTAGAACCGACCGATTTTCAACTATACTAATGTTTGCCACATTTCTCACCAGAGATTTGGAGGAAAGATCAATTTAATTCCGAAATTTTGTTCAAAATAACCGTGAATGAATAACATGAGAATGAGATAGAACAATCCACTCATGAATGCCTTCCCAAATTGGTATTCATCTACCAGCTTCAGGGCCGCCGCACCAAAGATATACGCCCCAACCACAACCACGGTAATCGTAACGATATACTGAATGATATGCATGAATTCAGTGAAATAAATCGTGTCGACCGGGGGGACGATCAGTGGAATCCCAACTTCTCCAAGCAACCAGAAGTGGACAACGAAAAGGGTGATGAGGGCAATAAGCGCTGCCGTAGCGATATGCTTATACCACCAATCAAGGCGGGCAATTAAGATCGCGACAAAGAGTACCACAACACAAAAACATACAGATCCAAAACAGATGTAATTAACGATAGCTAAGATCTGGTTGTAGCTATCTTGGGCGAGATCGAATAGTTGTAGCACATCTTTCACCTCCTATTTCCGTTTCTATCGCGTTCGGAACCTCCGTTTTATTATACATAAGACGACTGCAACCACTCCCACTGCAATACCAACCTCAATCACCGTGTAAAGCGGATACCCACTGTACGAAAGACCGCTCTTACTTACGACGGCCCCCTTATAAACGGCGTTGGTTTCAGAGGTAATTTCAATCGTAAAGCTATGATCTACATACTGATCAAAGTGAACAAGGAGTTGCACACCATCAAGTCCCGTGATGACTGCTTCCTGGTAGAATACTTCTCCGTTATCATAGATTATGAGGTCAAGCAGCACCCCCGAACAGCTTCGATTGAGTTCATCGATCAACTCGATATCTAACACAAGGGCGTGTTGATCCATACTGAGTGTGGAATCCAAGGTGATGGAGGTATTTAACGGGTTGATGGTAACCGTGGTAGTTCCTGAGAAGCCTATTTGCCCGCGTGAGCTTTCGGCATATAGAAAATATTCCCAGGTCCCAGTAATATCCTGAAATGTGAAATTATTCAGCCCCAAGTCTACCGGAAGCGAAAGAAAGGGAGTCACGTTCCGATATAACCACAGGGATGAAAGTGGAGCTTGGCAGAGGATAGTATAATTTAGCATCATATCATTACTTGCCTTGAGCGGATCGATGTAGATTAGATCATTGAGGGTAAGATATGGAGTGGCATCGGAAAGAATTATAGATGCAGATACTGACGTTGCCTCGTACACAGGCGTTTCGGTGGTATCGATAATGACCGTGTAGTTCCAGTCCAGGTAATCTACCACGCTCTCACTGGTAGAGAAAGTTCCAGTAGGGGTGGTTTGATGGTTTTGCTGGCGGAACCAATTTCCGTTTTTCAGAATAGTCTTGGAAAAGGGGAAGAGTGCCAAGGGACTCCCTAAGAGCAGATCCCGCATTTCAAAGTAGATATTAAATTCCTGCGTATAAGAATCCTCAGAAAGATACAATGCGATAGAAATTGGGCGGTGGATCACATGCAAGGTATCTACTGGGAACGTAAAGACGTTCCCACCTGCATCCTCAACTTCAATAGCAAGAGCTATGTCGCCCGCAGTGCCAATAAATCGGGAGTATTCATAGCTTCCAGCCGTAGATCCAACGATTTCACTCCAAGGCTCAACAGTTACTTTTGAGATTGGCGCTTGTCCATCGAGACAGGTGATATTGAGCTCTATGGTCTCATCTACATAAATGGTGTTGGAGAGCAGGCTGGTTAATACTATTGGATTGGGGTTGCGCACAATGCACAGACGTGCCCAATCAAGATAGACATGCAACGTTCCTGAGCCTGAGAGAGTATACTGGATATCATAGAGAAGTTTTATACTTTGATTGACGATTGGGTTTCCCAGCGCCATGAAAGTCCCGTGTTTAACGTCTGGCGTTACCGGCTCACCAGTGAACGCCCGGAGGTAGCAGAGGAACGTATTTGAACTTTCTCCAACGAGGTAGATCCGCCCCATGTACGAATAACTCACGGCCCCTTTGATTTCAATCCAATCCATGTGGCTAAATCGGATCCCCAGCAGCGGATCAAGGCCGTATAAACCCAAATCATATTCCAGGAGAATCTGGAGAGTCCCACTAGCACCAGGATTGGTGTGTTCGACTTCATAGAGAACGGCATCCTCAAGCAGTAAGGAGCCTGTGCCCCCAGTTGAAGTGGCGTTAGGGGTGAGCAAGGTCAGCTGGCTCGCGGAGATAATGTTTCGAGAGACGTTTTGCTGAAACTCGAGTACCAGCCATTGAATGTAAAAGTATTGACTCCACGTCATTGAAGTCGATAATGATTGGGACAATTCAAATCGCAGGCGGATTTGATTGCTAACGATGTAGTCCGGGTATGGTTGGGGGATTTCAAACTCAAACCATCCATAAGACTGCTCGATATTCTCATCGGTTGAGGAAACGTTATGGACTGACATCCACGTGGCACCTTGATATTCAATAGAGGCTTCAATTTTGGTTTCCGTAGCGAACCCGATCACGGTGCCAAACCCCCAGACTTCCCAGTTTAGGAGCAGATTTGCCGTACTATCAAGCGTCATCCCGCTTGTTGATAATGTGAAAATGACATAGGTGCTACCGGTGCTGGTCCCGGAGAAATCTTGGCGCAAGATGAGGGCGTTCGCCTCTTGGGCCAAATTGGGTAAATCCCCCAGGATCGACAATGGTTGACTTCCTACGTCATAGGCAACCGGTGTGCGAAGGGCGTAAGAGGTGGACATCGCGCTTGTTGTAATTGGAGGGGCGTCTAGATTGATCGAAGCCGAGTTCTTGGGCATTTCTTGTTGTACGGGACTTAGATATAATGCACTCAAAAGGGAGATGGCAAAGAGGCATATCAATCCAATACTTATCCAACTTTTTTTCCAATTTATTCTCGCTTGATTCAAAACCGACCCTCAATACTCATAGTACTCATAAGCGCGACGCCTGTATTCCTCTTCATCGCGACGACGGCGGTCCATTTCTTTTCTGCGTGGGTCCTTCTGCGACTTTTTGCTTTCCTTAACTTTTTTAGAACTTCTTTTTTTACGTTCTACTCTTAACCACGTGCATTGATGCCGCATCGTGTCACCAACTTGAAAAGAAGGTATACAACAAGCAGCCAGCTGCATTGTTGATACCACTTGAACCAAGTAAACCTACGTTTACCACACATATAAATTCGAAAAAAGTGGGGTTTGGGATGCGTAGACGCTCTCCATTTCAGGATAACGGAAGTTGAAAAAGTAGGTTTGGACACCTCTCTTTATAAAGGAAATGACTTGATGCGAATACCGATGAACATAGAGGAATCATTGAAGAAATCACAAAATGTGCGAAATCGAAGTGTTTATTCATAAGATATCAATTGAGACCCCATCATTCTGCAACTTTTTCAGAACTTGCATTCCATTATCATCCAAGGGGTTGTTTTCAAGCCACAAAAATTCTAGATTTCTTAAATTTATAAAGGTGTGGGGCAGAGTTCGGATTTGATTGTTCCTCAGATTCAGACGCTGAATGTCTATAAGCTGACCCATTGATTCGGGGATGGATTCTAACTGATTGTCGTTTAGATAAAGAAATCGGAGGGATTTGAGTTTTCCAATTGAATTGGGAAGTGTCATCAATCGGTTATTCACCACACTAAGAAACCTAAGCCGCTCAATCAATGTAATTGATTCTGGTAGAGATTCTAATTTATTATTCAAAATCGTTACTTCTTCAAGCGATGATAGATTCCCGAAATTCTCTGGCAATTTCTTTAAATTCTTCCTTGCGATTCCTAGTCGAGTTATATGCCCCTTTTTCGTTACAAACCCAAATTTAAACGAATTAATGAAATCAAGCGCGGGAATTGGTTCACCTAAGAGGTCTTCTAACTCAAGCAATACATTTTTTTCGCGTTGTGATACTTGTTGGCCTTGGTAACATATTTTAGGAGGGGACATTCCCAAAACCTCTTAATGAAAGGATTTAACCATTAATAATCCTTGTAGCACTTCATAAATTTCACTTTTTTTTTGTACATTATTTTAAAAAGAACAAAATAGCTAAGTCAAATGGAGGTGAATTCTAAATGGTGAAGATCTTAGTGACTGGGACGATGCATCCTTCAAAAATCCAGGAAGCTACGAAGATATACTTTTCAGATAAAAAGCCAAAATATCCGGATTTTATTAAAAAGACTGATAACTGGGCAGCCATACCCGGTAGCGGGGGATATAAAGCCTATGCAGTCTATGAGTGCCCCGAGGAGAAACTGTATGCCGCGATGAAAGCGATAGTCAAACGATATAATTTCTATGCGCAAGTTGAAGGGTACTACTACACCGTTGAACCTTTAATTCCCGAAGCAGAAGCCATGGAGATCGTATTACAAAAGTAGATCGCGTCTGCGAACAGTAATTCAATCCCATACTATCCCCTTTTTTTAAAGAAAGAGAAGGATTTAGAATTAGAACTTAATTAACTAATCCGCATATTTCGCGCGCAGATTTGCTCACTACGGGATCGAGGTCAGCCAATAATGTGCGAACCTTGCGGGTTCCATGCGGATCGGTAAGGTGAGGGAATTTTTTTATGATAATTTTATAAAGATCTATGGCAGCGCGTCGAACATGTTTGTCCAAGTCGGAAAATCGATCAAGTACGTAATTTACCCCGTTCTGGTCAATGAGATGGGGCATAGTTTCGAGGACTAATTTGTAAAGATCAAGGACGCTTCGTCGGATATACTTACTGAGATAGGTAAATTGGTTCAGGATGATTTTAATCCCTTGCTTATTGACAAATTGAGGGATCTTTTTGACAATTAACCTATAACATTGGAATGCGGCTTGTTTTATATGTCTATGGGGATGAGAACATAGGTCCAGGATGATTTGAACTTGAGAATGTTTTAGGAGCTCTGGGGCGGCGGTGATTATAATACTGTATGTATCCAGTACTTCTAGTTTTGAGTAGCTAACGTGGTTAATCAGATTGAGGAGTGTTTTGTAATACATCATCTGATCGATGAGAGGGGTTTTCGCTTTAAAGGCTGCTTTATAGACTTGGAAACTGGTATGTTTCACGCTCCGATCCTGATCTGCGAGAGTGATATGGAGCCAATTTATTGCGTGTAAAGTAATAAAAGAAGGGTTTTTTTCAATGGCTTTGTTATAGGTTTGAAGCGCCGCACATTTTACATCCACACTAGGGTCGGCAAAATGGTCGAGAATCCTATTGATCATGGCTTGGTCAATGAGAGAGGGATTATACTCAAGCAAGACCTCAATCGCTCGAAGGACATTTTTCCGAATACCTTTCTCTGCATCTGAAAGGAGATCAAATAACTTGTGGACCATACTCTGATCAATGAGATCGGAGGTAGCCTCCAAGGTATAATGGAAAGACCGGAGAGCTAGATCGCGTATTCGAGTATCTTCATCACCAAACATCTCAAGAATTGTTGGAAAAATTTCCGTGATAAATTGAGGGGTTTTTTCAAGTGCCAATTCAAACGCATTGAATGCCTCTTTACGAACCTCATTATTTGGATTCCTAAAATTCTGCATCATGAAGGGGAGAAGGTTTGTCCCGGTTTTGGCAAGTGCCTCCAATGGCTGGAAATTGTTAAACCGGCACATATAGGAACATAGGTTTTTCACTAGAATTAGAATTTGGTTCTCACTGATCTCACTTCCCTCCATGAGACATTTCTCAATCCAATCGATAATACCATGCCGATAGGCCGCCTCCGCTTGAGGAATCAGCCAATCGGGCTCTTCTACAAACGCCCCTGCGATCTTCCGCAGCATTTGATCAACGATCCGCCCAGAAAACACTTCCACTGCCGTCCAAACATCAATATCGAAATCACTGTGGAACTGTGGGTTTTTTTTGCGGATATAATCATCCACATTCCAGAAGCAGGCAAGAAAATACTGATAAGCCGTAACTCCCGCAACTTGCTCCTGCGCCATTAACCTCGCCGTTTCCGGATCAATGGACACCCCACGATGGACGACACATAAATCATCTAATCCCCGGGCTATGATGCCCGTTCCAGTTTTTCGCAGAATTACTGGGAACACCTTAATATTAGTCTTCCCCTTCACCAAACCCAGCCGATACTCGATTTCCTCCCCTCGCTGATTCGTCCCATAGAAAAAATTGGGGGTGAGGACCATGGGGGTGTTGATATCATTTGCCCCAACTACTTGATTTCCAAACCGGATTTTATTGTCATAGGCGGTCGCCCAGTTCCCGCGCGCTTCTTCATAACTCGAAATGACCAGGAATTCGGAAAGAATTCCATCCTGCAGGACTTCCGTTTTGATATCCCCGCCTATTGTTTGGAGATAGCGGTTGACCTCTTCAGATTGGACGAACGCCGCAAAGGACCCCTCTAACGCCTTCGTGAAGGAATGATACCTAGTCATTTCTACATACCATTACGTATCGGTAATATATAAGGGTGCGGGATTGCCCACCTCCCGTTATTTGACCTCTATCACCTTTATATTTTATAAAAATGAAAAAAAGGGTAAAAGTATAGGAATTTTTTCAGACGACATATTTTTATGCTGCTAGTCACAGAACGACTTTTGACCCTATTTCACTATTAGCGGCAACTAAATAAGGATTACGCTGAAAAATTCATCTAAAAAAAAGGAAAATTTTAGGATTATTTCTTTCCTTTACTCTTTGCTTTGGATTTGGCTTTTCCCTTAGACGTTTTCGGTGGACCTGGTTCGCCGTCATCATCTGGGCTAGGCATGAACTTACCTTTGCCCTTCTTCACAGTTCCCTTCGCTTTAGTCTTGGATTTGGTTTTTTGGTCAGCAGGTTTCGCCATAAGTTCCTCGTCATCTAGTTCCATCTTATATCCGCCCGGTTTCATAGTTCCCTTTGCTTTTGTTTTGGTCTTGGATTTACTTTTTGCGTCGGCAGGTTTCGTCAGAATTTCCTCGTCCTCCTCTGGTAACTCGTCTAAGGCTTGATCTCCGCCCGGCTTCACAGCTCCCTTCGCTTTTACTTTGCTCTTGGATTTATCTTGTTTATCAGCAGGTTTCAATAGTATTTCCTCGTCTAGGTCCATCTTAGCTTCGCCCGGCTTCACAGTTCCCTTCGCTTTTATTTTTTTCTTGGATTTAGCCTTTCTTTCTACTTTTACCGCTGCTCTTCTTCTCTTTGACCTTGGCATTTCTCTCTCACCTTACTTCCTCTTAGTTTAAAATCGACTGATAAGCTAGAGCGATCACTTATTACTTAAGCCTTTCTCTAGGTAATTTCTTGGATTTTTCTCCAGTTCTTTACTTTAACAATTAAGGAAGCTAAACTTTACATTTTGTACATGTTTCGGCGGATTTAACATTCTCTACACCACAGAATGGGCACACCTACAATAATTAAACGATATTACCGATTCAAAATTTTTTGAAATTTTTATTCAAATTAATTTAAATAGATGTGCTTCAAAAGAAATTAATTCGGGAATATTAAGAGGCTGAATAGTGTGAATTTGCTAGGCACAAGTTATGACGAAAATAAATATCGGGTTCAATATCTCGTTATTGGGGCTCTAATTAGTGGGATTTACTGGCGTTTCTTACTTTTTATTATCTCTGTCAATCAATATTTCGATTGGGAAGTGCAGTACGGAATTACAGATATAACATGGAATATTTATAGCGGTATAGGAGGATTAACTATTCCAATTTTCTGTTTACTTTCAATTTTTATTTTCCGAAATGGAAAACGCCGCACATTTTATCTTAATTTCACTTTACTCTTAGCAGGTTCGCTTTTATTGTTTTTGCTCTCTGATAATTATGTGTATATTCTCATAGTAATTTGTATAGTCGGCGCTCTAATGGGTTTAGCCCTTCCCAGCATCTTCTCAATGGCTGGTTTACTCACTCATACTAGATATCGCGGTAGAATGGCGGGCGTTTCATCCGCCATCGCTCTAGGATTTGGAGGGATTCTTTATCTTATTTCCCAATTCATGACCTTATTCGCATTTATTCTAACCTGCTCTCTCTCATTGGTGTTCTTTACGCTACTGAATAAACGACTGCTTCGTCATCAATCTAATATTTTTGAAATAAAAGAAATCAAAGCCGCTCCACAACGACGGGTTTTTTTGCAGTATCTCTTGACCATTTTTTCAATGATCTTCATCTTGGGACTCTTGTTTTCCAACATCGCAATTATTTTCGAAGGGGGCGACATTTTTGGAATTCCCGGTACCCAAGAATACTTCTATGCACATTTTGATTTTCTGCTCATGAGTTTGACTTTCACTTGTGCTGTAGTTGTGCCCGTTGCGGGGTATGTTATTGATAGATTTGGACGCAAAAACATGATGATCCTGTCTATTGTTGAATATACCATCCTTATCTTCGGGATTCTCAGTAAAAATTTTGGATATGTTCTCGTCCCCCCATACGTTCTGCTGGTCCTATTAGTCTTCAACGTGGCGAATTCATTACTACTTGTAACGATCATTGGTGGGGATCTCTATCCAAAGGAACGGATGTATCATGCTTATGTATACAGCATCGCTAGCTTAGTCGCTGGATTATTTATAGGAATTTTATTGGGACTCGGGTTTTATTTCAATCAAATTATTCCAACTATCTTATTTGGAATCGCACAGCTATTCATTTTAGTCCTCTTTATTGGCTATACTAAAGAAACCCTCCCTAGCAAGGACGAGCTCGACTGGATGGACGCGATCATTAGCTTATACTGTATTGCGAAAAATGGCATTTGTCTTTATCAGGAAAGTTTCAAAGAAAGGAGAGGTATCGACAAGGATCTCGTCGCTGGCGGCATCTCAGGAATAACCTCCTTACTGAAAGAAATCACTCAGAGTGAGACACCAACAAAAATGATTGCTCAAGAAGACGTCAAATTATTAATTGAATTTGGCGACAATGTCACTTGCGTCGCCATGAGCAAAGTAGACTTGAAAAGGATTCGGCAGCGCCTCAACCTTCTGATTACTGACATTGAATTCCTCTTTAAGAAGGTTTTCCCCACATGGATGGGTGATACGGACATATTTCAACCCATTGAGCAACTGGTGGAGAAATATTTCAAAAAAATTTAATTATCAATTTGTTGATCTGAAGGCGTTAAAATCATTATAAAAACGTTTAATCCCTTCCTCTTTTTTTTCAAATTAATTTAAATAGAGGTCTAGTGAAAAGGAAATTTATTTGGGAATACATCGAGGCTGAATTGTGTGAATTTGCTGGGCACGAGTTACGCTGAGAATAAATATCGGGTGCACTATCTTATTATTGGGGCTTTTATTAGCGGAATTTACTGGCGTTTCTTACTTTTCATTATCGCTGTCAATCAGTATTTCAATTGGGAGACATTGTACGGAATAACGGATACAACATGGAATATTTACAGCGGGTTAGCGGGATTAACCGTTCCAATTTTCTGTTTAATCTCAATTTACGTTTTCCGAAATGAAAAACGCCGCACCTCTTATCTCAATATCACCTTACTCTTTGCATGTTCACTGTTATTATTTTTGATCTCCGACCACCCTACTGTTTTTCTCATAGCGATTTGCATAGTAGGCGCTCTGATGGGTTTAACCCTCCCCAGCGTTTTCTCAATGGTGGGTTTTTTCACGCTTGCTAAATATCGGGGTAGAATGGCGGGCGTTTCCTCATCCCTCGCGCTAGGATTTGGGGGGGTTCTTTATCTTATTTCTCAATTCATGACCCTATTCGAATTTATTCTAACCTGCTTTCTCTGTCTGGTATTTTTTACGCTACTGACTAAACGACTGCTTCGTCAAAAAGAAAATATTTTTGAACTAAAAGAAATAAAGGATCCTCCGCAACAACGTGTTTTTTTACAGTATCTTATCACCTTCTTTTCAATGCTATTCATCTTGGGCCTCATTTTTTCCAACATCTCGGTCCTTTTCGAAGGTGCGGATATTTTTGGAATTCCTGGTGATCAACAATACTTCTTTGATAATTTTGATTTTCTACTTATGCTTTTGACTTTCGCATGCGCTGTCGTCGTTTTAATAGCGGGACGTCTTATTGATAGATTTGGACGCAAAAACGTGATGATTCTGTCAATTGTTGAATATACCATCCTTATCTTCGGGATTCTTAGTAAAGAATTTGGATATGTACTCGTTCCTGAATATGTTTTGCTGGTTCTATTAATCTTCAATGTTTCGAATTCGCTACTCCTCATGACGATCATTGGTGGGGATCTCTTTCCAAAGGAACGGATGCATTTTGCTTATGCGTGCAGCATCGCTAGCTTAGTTGGCGGATTATTCATCGGAATGCTATTGGGACTCGCATTTTACTTCAATCAAATTATTCCAATTGTCCTATTTGGAATCGCACAGCTATTCATTTTAGTCCTTTTTCTTGGCTATACGAAAGAAACCCTCCCGAGTAAAGACGAACTCGAATGGCGGGATGCGATCTTTAGCCTGTACTGTATTGCCAATAAAAATGGTATTTGTCTTTATGAGGAAAATTTTCAAGAACGAACTAGTATCGACAAGGATCTCGTCGCTGGTAGTATCACGGGCATAACTTCCCTGTTGAAAGAAATTACTCAGAGTGATACTCGGACTAAAATCATCGCCCAAGAAGATGTTAATTTGCTGATTGAATTTGGTGAAAATGTCACTTGCGTCGCCATGAGCAAGGTTGACTTGAAAACAATTCGGAAACGCCTCAACCTCCTCATTGCTGACATCGAATTTCTCTTTAAGCGGGTCTTCCCCACTTGGATAGGCGATACAGACGTTTTTCAACCCATTGGGCAACTGGTGGAAAAATATTTCAAAAAAGCTTAACTATAAGTCAATCTGAACCTGAAATTTTTCATTCTATAATTTCAAATAGGTTTTTGACCAAGGTTGGGAAGGAAATAGAGCCCTTTTTGAAGTTCACAAAAAGTTCTGCTATTCTGTCGAAGTTCTCCTTAAATTGCTTATTATAGTCACTTGACTTAATGAAATCGGTAAATAGCTCAGCGAATTCCAGCTTAACCTGATCTATCCGCATCTCTTCTTTATCGAACAGATTGATAGCGCGCTTTAGTTCATGAATATGTTGGTAGAGCTCTGCTCCGAAAGCTGGGACGTTGTCCAAATAATTTAAACCTTTGACCTCCGCGAGTTGAAATGGCTCACCTGTAGGCTCTGACAAAGAAATTTGGTTTAAATTATCCCATTTCAGATTCGGTCCCAAGATGGGAATAATAGGAATTTGGTTATCAAGGGCAAGCTGTAGCTCAAACTGGCAGGGTTTCGATTTAAGAGACTTTTTCGTGGCGAAGAAGAGTAGTGCGTGGCTTATCGGTACATTTTTCCGCATAAACTCTTCAAAACTCATACCCCCCTGAATGGCCTCTTCACTATAATAGACCTTATATATTTCCTCCTGATCTCTCAGATATTTTGCAATTTTCTCGATCTTAATTAAATTACTATGAAAATCTGCCTCTGCATGACTGCAGAATACGGTAATGGTGTCCCTTTTTCGACAGAAGTCAAAGATCGTGGGAACATCATTTTTCACTACTTCGTCCCATTCCCCTTCCCACGGATTCCCCTCTAGCTCAATATCCTCTAAACTCCGCATACGCCACAAACCCAACGGCAGACTTTTCAGTTGATTACGCTTTAACCCGATGAATTGAATTCCCTCCAACTCTAGTAGGGATTCTGGCATAACACTTAGTTGGTTATACGATAAATTCAAGACTTTTAGGGACCGGAGTGCTTGGAATGACGGAGGAAGCTCCTTTAACTGGTTAAAATATAGGTTGAAATTTTCTAATACGTGTAGATACCCAATATCTTCAGGAAGCGCCTCTAATTTATTAGTGCTTAGATCAATTTCTTGAAGTTCTTTCAATTGTCCAAAAGATTTTGGTAGTGATTTTAATTCATTCCCACTTAGATCTAACTTCTGCAACGATTTTAACTTCCCTATCTTCTCTGGAAGGGCCGCCACCTGGTTGCCCATTAAATTCAGGTACTCCAGCGATTCTAAGTCACATATAGATTCTGGCAGATCTACTAACTTATTTTCCTTCAAGGAAAGCGTTTTGAGCGATTTTAAGTTCCCTAAGGCTTTTGGTAGATGCTCTAATTGATTATTCCCCAACCCCAGAATTTGAAGTGACTTAAAACCAAACATAAACTCGGGAAGGGTCATTAAACCATTACTATAAATCCTCAATTCTTGGAGTGTGGTTAATTTCATGAGAATAGTGGGCACCGTGGTTAAACGGCAATCATATAAGCTCAGCCCGATAAGTTTTCCCCCCTTTACTGTTACCCCTAACGTTTGCCAGGTCAATTCATCAACCCTAGGTAGATCTTGACCTATTAATTTCTCAAGATCTGAAAGGATTTCAGCTTGGGTGGGTTCTACGCCCCATTTATTCCCCATCGCCATCTCTCCGATGGCCTCAGTAGGGACTACTTTAACTTCACCCTCCTTTAAATGCTCGAAATCCACTTCCACTCCCTCATTCTTCAGCATTAAAACCGCAATTTGATGGAAAAGAGCATCAACATTCTCCCCTGTTTTCGCAGATGTTTCCAAATACGGAAAAGTCAACTTTTTTGCAATCTCCTCTGCTCTTTCTTGCGGAATTTCTCTGTTATCCGATAAATCCACCTTATTTCCTACTAGCACTACTGGCACTTTTCCCGCCCCCTCATGTAAATTATCCAGCCAATTCATGATCTGGGGGTCGAAGGTGTTTTTGCTCGACAGATCAAAGACAAGAACCGCCCCTGCACTCCCTCTATAAAATGACTTCTGTAAGAACTTGAACCGCGCTTGTCCCGCGATATCCCAGATCTGTAGCTTCACCGTGTATTCGCCAATTTGGACTTCCTTCATTAGTAAATCGCTCCCAATGGTCATTTTATAATCCCGATAGAACGTTCTACTCACAAACCTATGAATCAAACTGGTCTTCCCTACCCCCCCGTCACCCAGTAACACAATCTTAAATAAACGTTTCTTGTCCGTATCCACCATAATTCATCCACTCCATATCTGTTTATCACGTTCCTCTATAAAAATCACTTTGATATGAAAACCTATTATTATCGAGAAAACTAGAAACCATGTTGATCTCATTATTTTCTCTGTAGGAATTTTAAAAAAAAAAAATTGGGATTACTACCTGCCTTTGCCCTTGGCTATGCCTTTGGCTTTCCCCTTGGTCTTACCCTTGGCTTTCCCCTTGGCCTTGGCTTTCCCCTTGGCCTTGGCTTTCCCCTTGGTCTTACCCTTGGCTTTCCCCGCTTTTGTCTTTTCAAATGGGTTATCTCTTAAATTAATGACATCTTCATCATCTTCAGACATTTCTCTTCACTTCACTTTCTTTCTGTCTAAAATAGACTAATCAGCTAGTGCAATCATTTATTACTTAAGCCTTTCTGTGCAGGATTTGGATGTTAGAATATCTAGAAAACATTCAAGGCGGCTAAAAAGCGAAAAGAAAACATAATCCATCTTTCATTCGCTATTATAAATCATA
Organism: Candidatus Helarchaeota archaeon; assembly: GCA_016840125.1. The sequence goes on from JAEOSY010000664.1 coordinate 17,270, forward strand.
TAGGTCCAGTAAGAACCTAATCACGGTTTTTTCTATCGTTTTCCGATCTGAAGATCGCGCCATCATTCCGTACATTGCAGCACTACCTTTTGCGGAGGCCGAAGGGGTCGCTTTTACTTCCTCAACGGATATTCTCAGGTCTTTGAGAAATTGATCCACAATTTTAGCGTGAGGTGGGTTTACTACCAAATGAAGACAGGGGGGAAATTGGAGCCGATCTAATAACCACCCCTTTCGTTGCATCATATCCCCTAGAACATAAATATCAATCTCATCAGACGTAAAAGAGAACACCGTCATATCCGGCTTCCCTAACACATAGAGTTCCGGAATAGAATTAATCCCTTCTATAAACCTTTTGGTTGTCTCCATCATGACTTTAGCTAATTGTAAATAGCCTTTCTCTCCAAGCGCATTCAATCCAGCCCACGCCGCCGCAACTGTTGCACCAGGTCGAGTGCCGGTCATGGTGGCTGAGGCATAAACCCCCCCAGGCCATTCCGTATATGCATAAATTTGATGTTTCCGTAAGTTCTTCTTTTTGAAAAGGACGATAGACGTACCCTTTGCGGTATAGCCATACTTATGCAGATCCGCAGATATGGAGGTAATCCCTGGTACTCCTAAATTAAACTCAGGAATCGCATATCCGAGTTTCTTTAGCCATGGTAGCATGAACCCCCCGAGACAGGCGTCCACATGACACCCGACGCCGTTCTCTTCAGCGATCCCCGCAAGCTCCGAAATAGGATCAACCACGCCGCGGGGAAAATCACACGCTGAGCCCACTATTGCAATTGTATTATCATTTATTGCCGCTTCTACTGCGGTTACATCCACTCTAAAATCTTCTGTTAAAGGTACATGGATCCTCTTTATGTTAAAATAATACGCTGCTTTATCAAATGCGGGATGCACGGAGATGGGTAAAATAACTTCGGGATCCTTAATCTTTTTCTTTTTACGTGCCCATTCTCGATAGGTTTTCATCGCCAATAGAATGCTTTCGGTCCCGCCTGATGTTATGGTACCTCCGGTTCTCTGGTCCCCGCCCAACAGATCGGCCACCATTGCGATTACTTCGGCTTCGAATTGCTTTAAACTGGGAAAAGTCATCGGATTAATAGCATTCTCCGAAAAAAACATCTGGTGTGCTTTTTTTAACAATTCATCATGCTCCTCCGTTGCATGATAGACATACCCGAACATTTTGCCGGATTTCCAATCATAATCTTTACTGCGAAGTTCTTTCATTTTCTCAAGGATTTCCTCTTTTGGCATCCCTCTTTTCGGTAATACTACTTTTGGTCTTGGCATTTTCACTCCTCTTCTCTGTAGTCTTGATCGATCTCTATAAGACCTCTTATTCTTTGAACCAAATTTAATAGATTTCGAAAAAATTAATATCTATTAAATAAATTCAATGTTGTTTACACAAATTACTATTAGCAACTAATGTAATTCTATTGCACATGAATTGAGGTTAAGAGGAGTATGGCAGTGGATCCTGTGAAGGATTCCAGTCCCAAATGTGAATGCGAGAAAAAGAGTTGAAATACATGGTAATATGTGAACGTTGTGGAAGGGCATTGGAGTACATCCCTCCGGGTAAGAGCGTGAAGTATGGCCAATGTAAAAATTGTTTTAGCTGGTTTCATGTCGGTTGTATAAAAAGATTTACGAAATACCATAGGTCTAAATGGATCCTCTGCCCCAGTTGTCGTTACAGCCAACCATATTTCTCGAAAATCATGACTATCGGGAAATTGATAAAAGATAAAACTGGAACGTTACGCTTCAAAGGCAAACCTCTCCCGCCGGAGGGTGAATGTGAAATGTGCAGTGGGAGTGGAACAATCACAAGTGGATCTGGCACGGTCGCGTGCCCCAGATGCAAGAATCCATCCCAACGTGAATGCGAATTTTGCGGAGGGAGTGGAACAGTTACCAGCGGAGTTGATACGATCACGTGTTCCAACTGTAAGGGGACGGGGCATCCTCTGGAAGAAAGGTTCAGGGTGAAGAGAGACGATAAATCTTATAAATTACGTACTAAGCCCATAAGGTGGGATTACGAACACAGAGGGGCATGGATAGGAGGACTTATTGCCGCTAGTATTTCATTAGGTCTTTATATTCTTTTGCATGTGCTAATTCCTACTGTTGAAGATTGGTCCTTTGGAAACGCTTCTCAAGCGGGGGGAGTTATCTTTTTGGGATTTTTTGCATTTTTAATTCTTTTTATAGGAATTGGGTGTTGTAGTGCTGAATTAGATATGGGAGATGAACCTAGGAGGCCGGATGGAAACCTCAAAATTGAACCTATCATTGTGCTGATGGTTCTGATAGTCCAACTTCTTCTTTACATCATCTTTTTAGCGATATGAGAATTGCGATTTTCATCAAAAAACATAAGGCGTTAAGAGAACAATAGTTAGACGATGGAATTTAGGTGTTGAGAATGTCAGAGCAAAAAAAAGTTAAATATCACAAGCGTCCTTCACCTGAACGAGGGAAAGAAATAGACGAATTGCTTGGAGCCAATAAATTATTGAATGATTTTTTAGTTTTAGCCATAAATGGAAGTGAAAAAGGTATTAGAATGAATCTATTAGGCCATACAAAAAAAATGTTGGAATTACTGGAAAAGAACGACATTTCAAAAGTGAAAAAAGAACGGGAGTTTATGAATGCCGCGTATGCATTTTACCAAGGTGTGGCTACCTCGATTGAACAACTAGAGGACCAGTTACGCCGCCCACGCTATAAAGAAATAGAGCTGGCCCTTTTCAATGAGGCACTTGCCTTTCGGGGGAGGATTGCAGCCGTGAGCTTACAGGAAACTCAAAAAGAAGAAAACATAATCAAAGGATTCTTACTCGATATATTCACACTGACCGTAGCCAGTGGAATAATGGATGATCTGGTACTGGCTCAAGCTTATGAGCAAACCTTGGTATCGTGCCATGACTATTTAACGAAGATCTTCGGAAAACAACCCTTTGACCCAACACAGACACTGTTAACTTGGACGCAATAATTTGTGTATTTTTCATTTCTCAAATTAATTAAAGAATAAAATTTCATTTTTTCGCGGAGAAGTGAGCTCATCACGTTTATAAAATCATTTTTATAACTACAATTTGACAGCCCTACTTGCACTAATTGAGGGGAAAAAAGTGAAACGTGCTCATAGAATAGGTTTCATAATTTTGATAATGGTATTGGTGTCAATCTTTATTGTCAAAGAAACCCAATATAATAATGTATCTGTAATTGATTTTGGGCAGCAATTATCAATAAAGGCGGATCCTTTCGTGATAAATGGGAATATTGCGTTGAGTAACAATGCCACGTCTGGAAATGGATCTGCAGGAAATCCGTACGTGATTGAAAATTATATCATCGATGCAAGTGGCTTCGGGACGAATGGGTTATCGATTGAAAACACTGACGTGTATTTCATCCTTAGAAATTGCACGATCACCAACGCTGGTTCCAATATGGCAGGGATTAACCTGAAAAATGTGACAAATGCAAAAATCATCAATAATACGGTAAAGAGTAATAGTCGGGGAATTTTTTTGGATTATTCATACAATAACACGCTTACCAACAATACCGCCACTAATAACAATTTTGGAATCTATTTATATTACTCCGATTATAATAATCTAACGCTAAACGCCGTTAATTTGAATAGTGGATCCGAGGGCATTCTTATACATCAATCCGACTATAACAATCTCATCAATAATACCGCCAAGGATAATTATTGGGGCATCTATCTGATGGGGTCAGTCAATAACGTGTTGATTAATAATTCTGCAAACGATAATTCTTTTGGATTTCATTTGGAGGAATCAAACTACAACAATTTTACTCACAACACTGCCAATGATAATTTGTATTCTGGAGTCTACTTGCATTTTTATGGTAGTGGATGTCACAACAATAGACTGACGAATAACACTTTGATTCGAAACGGTAATTATGGAATTCGAATTGAAGAATCACACGATAATGTAGCTACACATAACGAAATCGAAGGTTCAAGGTATGGAATCAGAATCGAAGATTCAACAAACAATCAATTGAATAATAATACAATTCATGGAAAGGGGATGATCATGCTTGGAACTACCATATCTCATTTTATTCAAACCATAACGGTTGATAATATGATTGATGATCGCCCGATTTATTACTATAAACATCAGAGCAATGAAACGATTCCAACAGACGCAGGACAGATAGTTCTCGTGAATTGCTCGTTAATGAAGGTTCAAAATTGTCAATTAGCAAGTGGGACGGTAGATGTATCATTATTTTATTCTAATAATAACACGTTGATAAACAATACGGCCGAGAATAATAATTATTGTGGATTTTTTGTTAAATATTCAAGCAACAACACGTTTACTAACAATAGTGTAAATAACAATAATAGGGGTATTAGCTTAGACGAATCACACAATAATACGCTTACTGATAACAATGTCAATGATAATGACGGATTTGGAATTAAATTAATTGGATCATACGATAATACGCTCATTAACAACACCGCTAATGGTCATAATTCGTATGGAGTTCATTTACAAGGCTCAATCAATAATACGCTATCCAATAATACTGCTAGTAATAATGGAGATTATGGATTTTATTTAGAAAACTCAGACAATAACACGCTAATGAATAACGTGGGAGATAATAATGGAGATCATGGAATTTATCTGTACCAATCTACGAATAATAGAATTTATCAAAATTACTTTGATATACCAATTGGATTTTCTGGAACCATTAATGATCATTTCATTCAAGATATAACTCCAGATAACTTGATCAATGGAAAGCCCATTTATTATTATAGGCATCAAAGCGGAGGGGCGATTTCAGCTGATGCAGGGCAAATAGTTCTCGCAAATTGTTCTTTGATAAACGTCACGAATTGTGTTCTATCAAGTGGATCAGCATGGATTTCACTTTTTTATTCAAATAACAATACAATTTCCGATAATGTTGGATATGGAATTCATCTATCTCAGGCAAAATATAACACGCTTGCGAGGAATTCCGCTGATACCAATGAAAAATACGGAATTTATCTAGAAGACTCACACAATAATACCCTGAGAGATAATGATGCAAATACCAATACCGAGCAGGGTATTTTTCTAGAGGATTCAACCAATAATACCTTGGTATATAACGTTGCCAATGACAATACGGAGTACGGTATTTATTTAAAAAATTCAAACAATAACAATCTTACCCAAAACACCGCCAATTCCAACGATCTGTACGGAATTTATTTAAAATCATCTAATACCAATAATCTTTCCCTCAATACTGCGAACACCAATGGGGAATATGGAATTTACTTGAGTTCAGCCAACGATAACACACTCATGAACAATACCGCTAATTACAATGTTGGTCCAAATCCATTTACCCAACAAAATTCTGGATTTCGTTTAGAAACGTCACAAAATAACTTGCTTGTTAATAATACTGCTAATTATAATTATCGAGGAATTGTAATAGCCAGTTCAAGTTTCAATTCCCTAATAAATAATATTGCTAATGACAATATAATATCGCTTGGGTCATGTTATGGGATTTATGTACTGTATGCGAATAACAATACGATCGCGAACAACACTGTCAATCGTAATTTACGGGGTATTATGTTACAAGGAGCGGATTACAACACGATCGCAAACAATACCATTTCTAATAACAAATATGATGGAATCTTCTTCTTCGCTGCAGAATACAATGAAATTTATTCTAACAATTTTCACGGTTATAGCATTGGTTTTTCTGGAGCGTCTATAGCTCATTTCAGTCAAATAATAACCCCTGATAACTTGCTTGATGGGACGCCCATCTATTATTATAAACATCAAAATAGTGGGACGGTTCCAACCGATGCAGGGCAAATAATTCTCGTGAATTGTTCGTTAATGACTGTTCAAGATTGCCAATTAACAGGTGGTTCAATCGGGGTTTCGTTATTTTATTCAGATAACAATACCCTCTTTAACATCACATCAAACGGGAATCTTTTACATGGGCTCTATCTGGAACACTCAAACAACAATACACTGACTTACAACACTGCTAATACTAATGAACGGAGTGGAATCTCATTAGAGGACTCAGAAAACAACACCCTTTCTCATAATACTATGACCCATAATGTCATGTATGGGATTGAGATATATGGGCTCAGCACTAATAATACCCTTACAAATAACACGATCAATCAAAATATCGATGGAATTCATCTAAGAGCATCAAACAACACGATCGTCAATAATACCATTAATGCGAATCAAGGATATGGAATTTATTTGTATGATGCTCATTATAACCTAATAACGGGGAATACCTTACATGATAATAGACAGTGTGTTTATGAATCGGCAAATTGTATAGGTAATATAATACAAGATAATGACTGCCAAGATAGAACTCTACCTTGGCTCCTTATTATTTTAATCATCGCAATTAGCGCAGCAGTTGTAAGTGTATTTACTTTTATGCGTGGAAAGAAACAGGGTACTGCTTCAGCTGTAAAGGCAAAATCAACGTGGATCACCAGTGCGCTAGGATATTCTCCCGAACTTGAACATAAAATAGTAGGGCTTGATGAAAAACCTCAAAAACTAACAAGCATTCAAGATCCAAGCCTCATCCAATTTTTTCAACACCCTTTTACCTATCTCTCCAGTGAAATCGTAACTCAACTAGACCAGATGCCAATTCCAGAAAGCGAAAAAATCGAAGTCTTACACGAGCTTCTCATCCTCCCTCTTGAACAACGACAAGAGTTAATAGATGAACTTCTTGAAAACCAAGGAGGAGCGGAATCCTAAGTGGCGATCGATGCAGCAAAAAAGTTACAGCACCTCACGGAGTTTGAGGAGAGCGTCCTATCCATTATAAAAGAGCTATTACAAAAACATATCGTTTTCCAATTCAATTCTACGTTTATTGACTCTTGCCTTCAAAAATTACAAGTCTCCGAAATGAGAGTTTATACCGCAATCTACTCGCTACTACGACGGAAACTCATTGTTCATGGTTCAACTTTAACACGAGATCAAATCCTGGAAAATCCCTCTCGCGCTCTAATTTTTGAAAAGATCCAAAACCATCCAGGCATCCATATCCGGGAGCTATGCAAAACTGTAGATTTAAGTAACACAGTCGTTCGCACGCATCTTAAAGTATTAGAGAGTTTTAATCATATCCGAAGAAAAAAATATACCACCCCTAAACTCGTACTCCTCTTTCCACATGATTTCCCTCAAACTTACGATGATTTTTTTGTGGTCTCAAAGAACCAAAATGACCAGCTTATTATCCAATACCTCATCAACACCCAACTGACTCTTACCGACCTCAGTTCGCGCTTGAACCTCCATCATAGTACCATTCAATATCATCTCAAGAAACTGGGCCAGCTTAACCTTGTCCTCCCAATCAAAGACGAAAATGGTGTTAGATATACCTTCAACAAAGCCCTGTTGGGTATGTTAAGAGAATTCTTAGAGACATTCTAGATTAAATTGTCTAACATAAACGCAGATTAGTTATCTCATTAAATAATTTATTTTAATTGTTTTAAATATTCAGTAAGATTTAGCCAGTTTCTAATTTTTTCTGGTAAAGTTTCTTTATATTCTTTGATAAAATCTTCAATTTCTTTTCTATGTAGAACAATTATGTTTTTTTCCTTGTCCTCAAGGTTTAAGTAGTTCCCGGAAACTGCGAATAGATAAACTCTCCCTGAAAACTTTCCTATGTAATCCCTTATATCAATTTTTTGATCGCCACTCTTCACCTGAGCGTAAGCTTGTTCCTTGCCATCTTTTGAACTTAAAATATACTCAATTTTAGGGAGATCTTTTTTACAACTGGAGGGATAAAGAACATAACCTTCTTTCAATTGTAAATATAATCCGATTATGTCTTCTAAATCCCGATCATCGAAAAAGCTGAAGGGATCCATGTCACCAGGAACGTCAGGTAATGGATAAGTCTGTGTATTTGTTTTTTTATTATACAAGTAGAATGAGTAGGTTGCTGCAATTTCTTTTGTAATTTTCTGGATAGCTTGAAAAGGCCCAACAAAATAATTCAAGATAGCTCCAATCACTCTATCGCGTAATCCTATTTCATGCCATTCACATTCTCTAATATTCGCTACATTATTTTGTCTGAACTCTTCTTCCTCAGTATATATCCAAGGACCTTTTACTCTTCCGAGATAATAAATACCAGAATCATTTCTTGTCCAGACTAAATCATCGTTTTTTATGTCAATTGCGAATATTCTCACTTGACTTTTGGCCTCTGGTTTTTCATCGGGTAGTTTTGCTATGTAATCCTGAAGGTTTGCCGGTTTATGGTCGATTCCCCATCCCAATCCTATGACTTTTTTATCAATACAAAATTCGGATGCATTTACTCTTGCTGGTCTAAGCCAGATTCGCCATATTGTCATGAACTATAATTATAATTAGATGTGCTTATAAAGTAGCTAGGTTTTTCAAGGAATTAGCGCGCATCTTAAGAACTTAATCTACGTCACGATTTCGTGATGAGATTGGACACGATTAAAACAGAAACTATAAAAAAATTTAGAATACGCGAGTATCTATGGAGAAATCGTAGGTAATTCCTACCTTAACACCTATCTCTACTCCGATCAGTTTGATATTTGCGTCAATTCCTCCTAGAAAATCGATAAATCCTCCATAATTGAATTTATATCTCAAACTAGGTGAGATGTTAAGTTTAGCCATGATATCACGCATCAATTTGCCCCTTCGAAATCCCGCTAAAAATTCAGACTCGAATTTTCGTTTAAGCCCATCAGTTATAATTTTAAGATCTGGAACTCTTCCTTTACAATTAATGGCTTTTTTGTGTACCTCCATTGCATGCGCGAAATCCTTCTGGACTGCTTTATTACCCGTTATTAATCCCCAACCTACATTCCACATGCCTGAAAGGGATTTCCCTATCCGATGTAGATTGAAGGAGAATAAATCATTAACATTTCCTTGTATTCTATCCTCTTCCTTCGCTTCCTCGAATTTCAAAGGATCTAAAGAAGAGAGCTTATTGTTTATACTAGTTAAAGTATTTCCAATGTTTTCTATGTCTTTAACAACTGTATTTGGTTTTATTTGGAGACTCAGCCCATTTGAGAAATGAACTCCTCCTTCAATTCCGGTCTGAACAAATGCGACTTCACCCTTCGCGGAAGTTTCCCATTTAACTCCAATTGTACCTTCAATAATAATATCAGGTTCATTACCTTGTTGACTTTCTAAAAATTCCTTGAAATACTCCAAGGTAACTTTTATCGCTTTTAGACTCGCGTGCTGAACAATATTTTCCTTAACATTATTAAACTCCAATATTTCAGTCTTGAATTGCGCCTCATTTATTTTCTGCAAATTCTTCGCCCCTTATCTAATAGGTTTGGACTTTGTTTCTCTTACTAGCACTATTTATAATTTTGCTCTTGGAAGTTTACAACCAAATTCATTTAAAGAAAATCCTTCGTGAAACGTGATTTATACCCCTCCCTTTTGGAAACCAAAACGAATTTGAATGGCACATTTGTAACCATTTTCTACTCACATTGAATTAAAGCCGTTTCGTCCTTGGATTTTCAAAAAGATGCCTTCTCCGCCCTCCGTTGATCCGAATTTAATCGACCGCAACCTAAAAATGATGTTTGGACTATTGAAAACCCTATAGTTTTTATTGTAAAGATTATACAACCATATATAAAGAAATAAGAGCAAACCATAGCACCACTAAAGGGATTACAACACATAATGATGCTAAAACGAGATTTTTTCGTTTCTCGGAATCTATAAGCATTGCTTCAATACCTCCAGACATAATCAGAAAAGCTCCAACCCACAGAAGTGTTTTTGTAAATTGAGTTAGAGGAACGTCTATACCATAGTAATGTGATTTAACAAAAAATAGTGTGGTTAGTAATAAATCAAAAACTCCTACAATAAGAGCTGCCACTGAAAAAAACCCTACTGCTTCATCCCCACTCCTAATTAATACAATCCCTAATATTAACGCAATTACTCCAAAAATTATTGGCTCAGGTGTACCCGATCCAAAAGTGAGTTCAGCAATTTCCCAAATAGGTGAGTAATTCGAGAACCAATCTACTAATGTTATAAGCAAAAGAATCCCTCCCACAATAGTCATTATACCTCCTATCTTACACCATTTCCTATCCACAAACTTGACCTCCCAAGTTCTTCTATTCTCCAGCTACAAATTGTATTAGCATCTACAAATTAAAAAGGGATAGTTTTTTTCTTTTGCTCGTCATGACAGTTTAAAATAGAGAAATAATAAGAAAAAAAACTCGATGGTTCTGATTCTTGCAAAAAGTACCAAATTATTAAATCTTAACCTAAAAAATCTTGGAGCTGTTATTCCAGCACATACAGAGAAACCCGTCCTCAAATCGTGATTTATACTGCTCTGTTCAACTCACTAAGAATTGAATACAACCATTTATATCTAAATCTACATATATAGATATAGATGTAGAGGTGATTTAAATTGACATCTAAAACAATTTCTGTAACTCAGGAGGTCTATAATCTCTTAAAAAAGATGAAATTACCTCATGAAAGCTTTGGAGATACTATCGAGCGGTTATGTAAAAACTTTTCAGCGGATAATTTAACGAAATGGTTCGATATCACCGATGGTTGGGAGAATATGACGGATGAGGAATATAATGAGATTAATGGAGTAATATCCAAGTTTGGTAAAAACTTAAAACTTTCATAATTGATCGATTCGTATTGGGTCCTTCGAGAGATCTTTGAGCCAAAAACTAAACTTTTCATTGAATTCAAGAATTTTTTGTATTATCCCTTTGTTTTTTCTGACTATTTTCAATAACGTTTCATCATACATAGCTAACATATCAGTATAACACACTGCAGTAGCCAGAATCAAGCAGTCTATGAAGTCAGTATGGATTTTTCTAATTTCTTTTGCTAATTCCAAGGCAAATGGATGCGAATACCACGAAAGCTTTGTTAATCGTTTATCCCACCTAATTGAATCTAAACCCTTGATTATATCATTTACCGTCAAGGAATCATCCGATTGTGATAGTTTCACTCCCTTTGCCGCTAATTCAAATAGTGTAATCTCACAATAATGACATTGATAGTTTTGATCACGTAAAAGTGTTTTTAAGAGCGCAGACGGAAGTGTTTCAATTTCTATACTTAATGCTGGAAGAAAGTAAGTCGTATCTATTAGTATTTTCATTGCTCAGCTTCCTCTGAAAGTCTTCTTCGAAATTCCTTCCAAGCTTGTGTACTAATTGTCACCTTTGCAGGCTGTTCAAGAATTTCATCAAGTGAGTGGAGTTTTCTTATTATTAAATTATTCCGATGCATCACTAACAGAATTGGCTGATTCCTCACTAACCCTAATTTCTCTCTAACTTCCTTGGGGGGAAAAATTTCTCCTTTAGAACCTACTTTCAAGACAAACTCATTTCCCTCGGATACTGATAATTTCATAAATAAAAAGGGTCACTCGAATTATATAAATATTTCGAGTAGACTTTCTTTTCTCTATACTTTTACAACTGAGAGACGTTAAATCGTGATTTCACGACGTTATAGTAATTTTAATTTCCTTCCTCTTCAATTGAATTCTCATTAAAGTGTGAATACAGTTCGTTTTCATGATGGATTGAATAAATTATTCCGATATAAGCTCCCGATGCTGATTGCAGTGATATTGCTAATGGATTAACTATTAAAGTATTCAAGAGAGCATATTGAGGGATTTCAAACTTAACAGCTAAGATAGCTATTAATTTTTGGAAGGCCTGAAAGTGTTCATTATAATCACTGGAAAGATCACTAAAATTTATTCTC
>JAEOSY010000009.1 GCA_016840125.1 Candidatus Helarchaeota archaeon
CAATTTTATTACCCTTAATTTAGTTCTACAGGGAATAAGTTGTAGCTGATATATAAAGGGGGACAGAGAGAAAGGGAAAAGTGATATTTTCAAGAGCGGGAATTACTATCCGACAAAAACAACATTAATGCGGTTTTTTTAATTTCCGTTAACGAAGCGCAAAAACGTTTGAAAATTAATAGTTAGAAATTAGACTGTCCTTCAATAACACAATTAAACGATTATATCATCAATATTATTCTGTTTAGCATATTGCTTCGCTTCTTTCTCATCCTTAAACATTTGAATAAGATCGTACTCTAGGAACTTCGTTTGGTCATCGCGAGTAACTTCGATTACAGGGCGCGCTTTATCTCCTGATTCATAATAGATTTTTAAGAGATAGATATCTTTCTTTTTCGCTGCCGTTGCGCATTTCTTGCATAATTTTGGACCTTTTGAGCAGTGGGGGATGCTCTTCTTTCGAATAATAAGCTCTGAGGTTTTTTTCAATCGTCCAGCCTTAGAAGAGATGAGTTTTTTCCCGTTCATATATCTCTGTAAGGCACTAGGAATTTTGATAGATCCATCCTCTATCTGATGATTTTCGAGTAGACAACAGATAGTGCGTTCTGTGGCGATTGCGGTTGAATTGAGGGTATGAACAACCTCTTTATCTTCACCATGAATTCCAACTCGGATCCCCAATTTTCGAGCTTGATAATCAGTACAGTTACTACATGATACGAGTTCCCTGTACGTGTCTTGTGCGGGAAACCAACCTTCGAGGTCATATTTTTTCGCAGCATTATCATTCATTTCGCCACTCGCGATATTTACAATACGATACGGAATTTCCAGTTCTTTAAAAATTTCTTCAGTTATCTTAATCATTTCCTCGTGGAACTTCCAAGACTCTTCGGGTTTACAATACACATATTGCTCGATTTTATCAAACTGATGGATACGAAATATTCCTTTAGTATCCTTACCATGCGAACCTGCTTCTCTTCGGAAACAAGCTGAATAAGCCGTATATTTTAGGGGTAAACTTTTCGGATGCAGAATTTCGCCCATATGTAAGGCGGCAAGTGTTTGTTCAGATGTTGCAATGAGGTAGAGATCCGTCCCTTCAAGCTTGTACAACTGCTCTTCAAAATCCGCCAACTCCGCCGCTTTCTCCATCACTTCATGTTTAATAAAATAGGGAGTCCAAAATGGTGTATATCCTTTGGCAATTAACCGGTCAAGTGCAAACTGAATTAAGGCGAGATTAAGGAGAACTAAATCATTTTTCAGATAGTAGGTTCTTGATCCCGCGACTTTAGCAGCGGTTTTAAGATCCACCCCATCGATAAGTTCCACCAATTCGACATGGGGTTTTGGTATAAAAGCTATCAGAGGTATTTCCCCCCAAGTACGTTCGATTTTATTAGAGGTCTCCGTTTCTCCGATCGGAACCGATTCATGTAATATATTTCCTACCACATAGCGTGCTTTTTCCCGCTTTTCTAAATAACCCTTCTCTAAAACCTCTAATTCAGGAATGTCCTTTTTTATTTTTTTCATTTTTTTTATTTCGGTCGAAAAATCCTCGCCCTTTTTCTTTTTCTCATTAATTTGATTGGTGATGCTATTCCGTTCCTGGCGTAGCGAGTCTAATTTCGTTTTAGTTTCACGCCATTTGTTATCAAATTCAATAACTTCCTGTACTTTCGCGGGATCTTTGAATCGCTTCTTCTCAGACTCGATGATAACATCCGGATTTTCTCTAAACAGTTTTATATCAATCATACTATCTTATTCCTGAGACCAGATAATAAAAGAATAAAGATATATTCCTATTTAAATTAAATAAAATTCCTAGTTATTTGGACTGATTCCCCGGATTGAAGAAGATTGCCGATTTTACGCACGCTAAGTAATTATTTAAAGGCGTATTTATTACGAGGAGTGATACGGGTTATGTCTCAAAAGAATAAAGTAGTGTATATGGTATTAAATTGTTCCTCAAAGAAAATTGCAGCGAGAGTAATACTCCCAGCCACCGAATATGTCATTCAACAAATTATAAAGCAAATAAAAGTCAAAAAATACGGTAAAACAGTGAAGGGAATATATAATAATGTTGAAATTTCCATAATTGGTTCGGGCATGGGCGCCCCTGTCACTGCGATGGTTATGGAAGCTTTGAAAAGAACTGAGGTCAATTATTTAATCCGGCTTGATTACTGCGGGGGTTTATCGGAGGATATGGAGATAGGAGGAATTGTTCTATGCTCTGAAGCCATCTGTGGAGATGGTACCACCCCCCATTATCTCAATTCCGATTCACAATATCCAAGTATACCTGCAAATTCGAATTTGACTTCCTTAATCAAAGATGAATTAGATAAACAGGAAATTGATTATCATCAGGGTCCGATATGGAGTCATGATGCATTATTTAGAGAACCGCTTGAGCTACTAGAGAAAGCCAGATCACAGGGTGCAATCGCCATTGATATGGAGACTTCGGTCGTTTTTACCCTTGGGGAACTCTTTAACATTCCAACAGCATCAATTTTGATTATTACCGATAAACCAAGCGGTGCTGGAATTGAGGGGGAAAAACTTTCCATGTCTCCAAAGATATTCCAAAATTTAGATAGAGTAGCTAAGATAGTTTTAAATGTGCTGTCATCATTAAACGGGGAAACAAATAAAAAGACTGATTGAAGAAATTATTTGGAAGGGATTAATTATGGGATTAGGAATCTTTCCGTTTGCGTTACATCCGCTAGCCTATGTTGGCATAGCGTTTGGTATTATAATTGGAATTGCACTTTTATTGATGATTCTCAAAGTTGATCATCTATTTATTTGGACATTTGCGCTTCTTAGTGGGATGTATGTTAGCGGTTCGGCATGGGAATCCCTCGTTGTCACTCTTATTCCAGACACTGGTCATATCTACCTATTTACGATTTGGTGGTTAACGTATGGGATAGCCGCCTTTTCGTTCCTCATCGTATATCTCGTGTTTCAAATGCAGATTCCTAGAAAAATCAACTGGAATAAAACAATTTCCCTTCTAATATTAATTGTAGGGGTTGTATTATTTATGGGAGTCCTCGAAGATTTCGGTTGCTTCTTTATTTGGGGACTAGAGTATTTCATTCCAACGGAAGTTACCTGGCACGACTGGATAGGGAACGTTATACCCGTCTTTTATCTGACCGCCATTCCAGGACTGTTTTTATTGGTTTTGGGACTATATCTTGGGCGAAAATACAGGGAACCTACTAAGTTCATAAAATAAAATTATATTATCTCTTTTTTACAGCTTTTAGAATCCATTTTTGGTCATTTCACGCACTGCTTCATAGATTTGAGAGCGCTATTGAGAGACCATGGTAATTAATTTCAGGGATTCGGATTCTGAAAATTTAGAGTCCTTTTCAACAATTTGTAAAGTGACGAAAAAAAATATGTGATTCATAGAATCACATTTTCAATAAAAAAGTATATAGATAAATAATTCTTCAAGAGATCTGGGGTGTTGAACGAATTTTAACAGTTTTTTTTCACTAAAGTGTGACTCTATAGAATCACACATCATTCTTAATAATAATTAAGATAGATCATATTATTCAGTAATAAAATTGGTCTCCAATCTCATAATAACCAAAAAATGGGAGAAAGAGACTACAAATCATGATTTAATAATTGGAAAAATTCCCTGGGATAAAACCATGAGAAAAAAGGGTTTGAAATTCATTGTCTTGAATTTTGTGATCATTTTTTCCACATTTTTCATGGGAATGTATATTATTGGCAATGAAAATTCATTTACGACCCAAGATCTTAAGTATTGTAGGGATTTGTCAAGGGGATTAGAAGTGACTACCAGCGGATGGATCCCAACTGAAGTAGTTTCTACGGAGGATAGAAGGGCTTCAAGGAATCCCTCAATTGCTGTGGATGATATTGGAAACGTGCACGTAGTTTGGACCGATTATCCGAATATCTTCTATAAGCTCTGGAATAGTACCACTAGTATTTGGGCTCCAATTGAGCTGGTCTCTACGGAAAGTATTAATGGAACTAAATATCCTGCTATTGCGGTTGATGGGGCAGGTCATGTACATGTGGCGTGGCAAGATCGGACGGATTACAATGGTTGTGGAATAGATACAGATATTTTTTATAAACGTAGAAATGCCACCACGGGTACTTGGACTTTGACGGAAGTAGTCTCCATCGAGGGAGCGACTTGGTCTCAATTGGTAACAATTGCGGTTGATGGGGAAGGGAATGCACATTTGGCATGGGACGATTATGCAGAGTATAGCGGCTCCGGATTTGATAAGGATATCTTCTATAGGCAGTGGAACTCCGCCACAGACACTTGGACTCAAACTGAAGTGGTTTCAACGGAGAGTATGAAAAACTCGTTGAATTCAGCAATCTATATAGATAGTTCTGATAATGTGTATGTGGCATGGCATGATATACCCGATTCTAAAAATATCTTCTACAAACAGCGGAACTCCATCACGGGCACTTGGACCAATACCGAAGTAGTCACCACAAAAACCAATTATTATATCAATTATCCAACACTTGTGGTAGACGGGGTAGGCCATGTACATGTAGCGTGGGAAGACAAATCTATTTATACCGAACTGGGTTGGAAAATCTTCTATAAGCGACGAAACGCCTTTACAGGCACTTGGACACTGACCGAGGTTGTGTCTACGGAGAGCACTAGTGATTCTCAAGACCCAGCCATGGCAGTGGATGGAGCAGGAAATGTCCATTTGGTCTGGGAGGATAAAACGAATTACGGTGGTGCAATAGGATATTCTGACATATTCTATAAATATTGGAATGCCACCTCAAACAGTTGGACCACGACTGAATGGATTTCCACGGAGAGCACGAAATGGGCTTGTAATCCAACGATTGGAGTAGATGGGGACGGATTCGTGCACGTAGCGTGGGAGGATAATACTGATTATAATGGCGCGGGATGGGATAGTGATATTTTCTACAAAAGGATTACAGAAGTCCCGAATGCTCCCATATTAGATGCTATTTTGCCGAATCCTGATGATGTACGAATAATTGATTTAAGCTGGAACGATGTAGATAGTGCAACAATTTATTACATCTATAGAGCCAATTCACCCATAATATCAGTGGATGGAATGATACCAGTAGCAGCGACTACCATGAATTATCATCAAGACCATATTCCTTTTAAGGACACCTATTATTATGTAATCGTTGCTGGAAATCCCCTGGGAAATAGTTCTTTTTCAAATAGTGAAAGTATTGTGGTAATGTTTCAAACTCCAAATGCGCCCATACTTGAACCCATTTTACCCAATCCTGATAATGATCAAATTATTGAGTTAAATTGGAATGATGTAGTTGGAGCGACCATTTACTACGTCTATAGATCTAATTCGCTCATCACATCAGTGGATGGAATGACGCCAATAGCTTCAATCTTCACAAATAATTATCAAGATACGCTAACTATCAATGGGAAATATTATTACGTGATCACTGCCGGAAATGCATTTGGTAATAGTTTCATCTTCAATTGCGAACATGTTTTTGTAGTCAAACCACCTCCATTATTTGATGGCATGTATATAACTTATAATTTTTACATTTGCACAAATAATCATCAATATTATCTTGGAAGCTCGAAGTTCGCTTATTCTCAAGTATCAGAAAGTAAATTCAATGTGAGCTGGCATAGTTTTAGGGATGATGAGTGGGAAGAGGATATTCGAACCAGAAATATAATAGGGAGCAGTCTTTTTGGTCGTGATGTACACACTCCAGTATGGCTCTTCACAAACATTTCACTGGGCGATTCAGTTCAAATTGCGATTCTTAATGTTTCAAGCGAAGGAGGGGACCATACTTTCAATGTTTCGAGTGAATTAATTTATGACTTTCCGGGGCTTGGCCCCCTTGGCGTTTGGGTCTTGGAAGATTTAAAAGCGTCTGGCGCAGTTGTTTGGTATGAGAAAAGCATGGGTATTCTCTTGAATGGGACTTTTTATGATAATGACGATCCCTATACCTTTGATCTCAAGCAGACCAATTTCGAATTTATTTACGCAACGAATAATTATGCTCCAGAGTTGAGTTCGGGTTCTGTTAGTCCTTTAACTGGTAATCAGAACAAACAATTCACCTTCAGCGCAATTTATAGGGATCAAGATAATTTTCATCCTGTGTTTATCAACGTATTAATAAACGGAACATCTTACCCAATGGAAAAACAAGATCCCAATGACTTGAATTTTAAAGATGGGTGCATATATCAATACTCCACTTTTTTACAGCCAGGAAGTTATAATTATTCCTTCGAGTGCCATGATGGGATGTTTTACAATTCATCTGCCACCTACACTGGTTTAAAAGTAATTGCAGCCAATTTTTTTCCTCCAATATTGAGTGGGGTTCAGGTCAATACCGAAACGGGCTACAATGTGACTTCGACATTTATAATATTGGGATTTACAATCAATTATACTGATGCTGACAATAACGCCCCGGAATACATGAATATAACCCTAAATTCGACGAAATATTCTATGATCAAACAAGATCCACTTGATGTTAATTACATGGATGGTTGTCTATATGTTATTAGTAATGCAATGGATGGGATAGGGGCTTATACTTATCATTTCAATTGCTCTGATGGTGTTATCGCTGCAAATCTTGGCCCCTATATTGGATCGTTTAAGAAGATACCCTTTTTCGATGGGATGTATATAAATTACACTAAAATCTATAATGCTCATTCAGATTCACAGATGAATTGCATTTATTCTCAAGTATCAGGCAGTATTTTTCACATGACAGATATGCTCTACCAAGATTCATGGGATATTGATGTTCAAAACCGAATTATAACAAATAATTCAGGCTATATGGACTTTAATGATGGTGCTCACACTCCATTGTGGATTTTCACGAACGTGTCACTTGGCGATTTGGTTCGTATTGGGGTTGGAGTAGATCATACTTTCAGAGTTTCAGGTGAATTAGTCTATAATATTCCTGGATTTGGTCCTGTGGAAGTCTGGGTGTTGGAGGATGAGTCATATTATGATGGTGCTCTTTGGTATGAGAAAAGTACAGGACTTCTCTTGAATGGTACCATTATTGAAGGCTACGTTTTTGGGACAGAGCTATCAAATACATTTAATTTGGTGGATACAAATGTAGAGTTCAATTATTTGGATTGCAGTTCTCCAGAATTGACTTTCGATTCAGTTGTTCCTGAAAAGGGTAATCAGAACACTCAATTCAATTTCAGCGTAATTTATACTGATCCCAACAATGACCCCCCTACCCATATCTATCTGTTAATAAATGAAACACCCTACCCCCTGCAAAAGCAAAATCCGCTTGATATCAATTATTCGGATGGAAATATTTACCAATATATAACTTATCTTACACCAGGAAATTACTTTTATTCATTCGTATGTAGCGATGGGATATTTTTTAATTCGACTAAATCCTCAATTTTAATGGTAAATTATACAAATTTACTTGTGCCTAATTTAATTGCTGGCTCTGTAACCCCTTCTAATGGCACTCAGTCTACTATATTTAATTTTAGTGTGATTTATGTTGATTACGAAAATAATCCCCCCGAATATGTTAATATTTTGATCAATGGCAAACTGTATTCCATGGAAAAGCAAAATCCTTCTGATGACTATTACACGGATGGGTGCGGTTATCAATACTTGACTTTTCTTGCATTGGGAAATTATGAGTATTCCTTTGAATGTAGCAATGAGAAATTTCATCATTCAACTACCCCATTCACTAACTTAACCGTGAAAAAGATCAATAATAATATTCCAATTTTGGTCGATGGACAAGTGACTCCTGAAATAGGTTATATTAATGAGTTATCCGTATTTACCGTGGAATACATAGATGCGGACAATAATCCACCAGAATATGTTAATGTTATAATAAATTCAACCTCCTATCCCATGATTCAACAAGATCCGCTAGATAACAATTACATGGATGGATGTAATTTCACCTTCTCTACTATCTTAGAGTTTGGGAATTATAGTTTTATCTTTCAATGTTCCGATGGTGATAACTTAATTAGTTATGGGCCACACTTGGGTCCAGCTGTCGAATTTGCGGTGCAGTGGGACGAAGTGAGGTTGGATGGTATTCGAATTGGCTCTGTTATTGCCCATGGTGAATTGAATCCTCGAACGCGGTATCCTACTATTTGTAGTGAATTAATACAACGTGGGACAATAATTACAGATATCACATCCACAATTAACTTAGTACTACTATCCAATTTTGATATCCTTTGGTTTGACGGATTGGGTTCAAGTCTGACGGAAAATGAGATTAATGCCATCGAGCAATGGGTGTACACGGGTGGGAGCTTCATTATCACTGACGAAGCTGGAGGATCTGCCAGTAGTTTAATCCAAAGATTTAATATCTCCTATGTTGAGATAGGGTACCGCAGTTGGCCTTCTCGTACAATTTATCCCCATCCTATAACCTTTGACATGAATGAATTAAGATTTTCTGGAGAGTGGGGATTGAACCTTTCCTCACAGCCAAACGCCATTTTATGCGCTAAATCATCTAATGATGATATAATTATGGCAATGAATTACGGGGAAGGACGATTTGTTGTTATTAGTGGTGAAAATACCCTAATATACATCCATCATACTTTTCATCCATATGATAATGGTTTACTTATCAATAATACGTTCGGATGGCTTGGTTACACTCCTACAATTTCAAATCCTCCTGTACTTCTTCCTATATCACCAAATCCCGATGGTGATGGAAGAGTTTGGTTACTCATAACAATTGGGAGTGTGGCCGTAATTGTACCATCTAGCATTATTATAAATCGAAAAAGACAGCTTGGAGTACAAAAAAGGAATGGAAGGCAACCGCTGAGACAAGAAACAATTCCAGAAACTCCTCCATATATAGAAAAATTCATCCAAACTCCTTATAATAAGCAAAAACAAGAGATTAGGCGAATATTCGCCGGATTAAGCGCCGATAAAAAAGAAATCCGCCGTCAAGCGGCTAAATTATTAGAAAAACTGATTGATGAACGGGTAGTATTTGCCTTCGTAGGAGTATTAATAACTAATAAAGAAGGTAATATTCGTGCGATGGCATGTATTGCTTTAGGAATGATTGGAACAAGGCTAGGACTGCCAGTATTGAAACGAATAATGGAAATAGATGATGATCCTATTGTGCTTAAATATGCAGCTGAGGCCGCAGCTTGGATAGAATCGCTCAATCATAGTCCAAATTTCGATTGTGTGGAATAACCTCGATGCTTTGACGTTTGGAGGGGGTCCTATTCAAGGTCGCAGTGGCGCGATGGAGAATTAGAACCCATTCTTGGTCATCTCTCGAACGGCTTCATAAATTTGAGAGCGCCATTGGGAAACCATGGTGATTAATTTCAGCGATTCGGATTCCGAAAATTCGGAGTCTTGGTCAAGTTTGGTAATTTTATTCAGAAGATAGTTCATTTGAAGATTGATCCCAACAAAACTCTCTATTTTTTTGATATTTAAAAACTGTATGAGGCGTTCACGCGAATCCGCCAGTGCAAAATAGAGGTTCCGTACATTATCACGCCGATGGAGCCGATTAATCACGAGATCCATTGGAATTAGAATTTTAACTGCTATTTCTTGGAAGCGTTTTTCTTCTTCGGTCACGTCTTCCTCTGTCACAGTTGTACAAGCTCCTTGGATTCAGCATGAAGTTATTGTTATACCTAAAAAATCATAGTGCTTATCTTTTAAGAACTATTGTAAAACTTCGTTCGCTTTTTCTCCGATAAAAACGATTTGTTCCGGAGTGACTCCCGGATGAACTGGCAGTGAAACGACTTCTCCCGCAGCTCTTTCAGTGTTAGGCATTTCTCCGCCCTTGAAATTATAGAGTTTTTTATAATAGGGAATTACATGTAATGGCGTTTTGTAATATACAGCGGCGCCTATTCCTGCTTCATGCATTTTCGCTGCGAACTCATCTCGTGTCAAGGATGTGGTTTTTTGAAGAATTTCAATTGTGAAAAGATACCAGCTATGCTCCGCCCAGTCTTTTACAATGGGTAATTTAACATTTGGATTATCTTTGATTAGAGATGAAAGATGCTCTACATTTTTACGACGCTTCTCGATGAAGCCGGGTAATTTATCCACCTGACAAGTTCCGATTGCGGCGGCAACTTCAGGCATTCGAAAATTATGCCCCAAGCGTTCAGTTTCATATGCCTGTTTCTCTCCATGGTTTATGATCATGCGGAGAATATCATCGAGCTCGTCATCATTTGTTGTCACCATCCCCCCTTCACCTGTCGTCATATTTTTGCTAGGATAAAAACTGAAACACGCCATATCCCCCACAGATCCAACCTGTTGAGATTTATAGAGAGCTCCATGTGCCTGACAGGCATCCTCTATTAAGGTAAGATTATTAGCACTCGTGATTTCTTTCAAGGAATCGAGGTCCGCGGGATGTCCAAATAAGTGAACTGGAATAACTGCTTTAGTTTTTGGAGTGATCGCTTTCTTCACCGATTCTGGGTTCATGGTATAAATCTCAGGGTCGATATCCACAAAAATTGGTTTCGCACCAACATGCAGTGCGACACTTGCAGTGGCTACAAAAGTAAAGGAAGGGATTATTACTTCATCGCCTGGATTTAAATCCAATGCTAAAAGACAGGCATGCAATGCGGCAGTCCCAGAGTTCATGGCAATAGAATGCTTAACTTTTACATATTCTGAAAACTTTTTTTCGAATTCAACGGCCATTTTACCCTGCCCTGCTTTATGGGTCAGCATTCCTGAACTAAGAACTTCCAGTACCTTCTCTTTCTCTTCATTACCAAGTAGAGGCACATTCACCGGTATCATTTCTTCAACCTTCCATCTAAAAATTAAATTACGTTATCAAACTTTACTTCTTTATTCTTTTGATACCTTTCATTACATCTATAATTTAGATATTTTATTGTAATTTACCTTCTGAAAGTGCAGTAGATTCTGGTTTTTTCATGGTTTTTACTAATATCCCAATAATAAAATAAATACCCACCAAAATTAAGACAAGGAAGGGTAATTTTACTAAGAACCAAATTAAGCTAGAAGACGTCGTCTGAAAAATAAATAGTTCGTATATGAAGGGTGTAATGAAGAAAAGTCCGTTATAAATAGGGACATATTGTGATGCATCTGATCCCCTATAAAATGCAATCTGGGAGAGCAAAAACCCTACTGTCCCAAGTAGTAATCCAACTATATAAACTGGGATAAAAATCGAGGGATCGGGGGCAAACCCCCCATCAAGATTTCCTACATACAAGAAAACGTTTCCCACAGCGCCCAACATCCCCCCTGTTGATGCGAATAGGATTAGGGTTAAATTTCTGAATTTGTATCCTATGATAATTGTGATTGCGAATAAGGGGAAAAGGAAGTAAAAGCTCATAAAGAAACTGGAATATAAAATGGCTGGAGTTTCTGTGTAAAAAACCGAAACGATTCCAATTCCGAGGGTTCCCACTATAATTAAAGCGGCGCCCAATAGTTCCCGCCGTGATATTATTTCATTCATTATATAATGAGCATAAATCAGGAGAATAATTAAACCCAGACCGAAAACTGAATTGTATATTGATGGGGGACCAAACATCGCACCTAAGATCCCGAAAACCGTGACGATATTATTCAAAACAAATCCAACAAACCAAATCGCCGATTTTTTTCCTCGTTTCTCCACGTCTGTTCTTAACCTTAACGCATCTATGCCTTGCCGTTGGAATGCTTTTGCAAGATGGAGTGAAGTTGTTCCTAACAGACCGAAAAGAAGTGTAATAGCTGGAATATCAACCATGGCATATTCAAAGTTGTATGAACCTAAATAAAATTTTCCTTGTAACTCAGCTCACGTTCTAAAAATGTCGTGAAACAACAGTTTCCAAAAGAGAAGTGTGGGGGTCAGTTTCACAAAGATGAGGAACTAAATCCTATTCATCCTGAATACTTTTCAGGGGGATTTTCTGATCCATGATCTCTTCATTTTGGTTAAGTATTTCAGTGTTTTCCTTGATTATTCGCTTGATCTCTCTAATTTCGTCCATTGTTAGAGGTCCTCCGCACGTTTGAATCGGTTATTAATTGGAAAGCTTAGATCCCCTCGTTCCGTGAGATGAACGCGGGCTACATTCAGG
>JAEOSY010000665.1 GCA_016840125.1 Candidatus Helarchaeota archaeon
GGCAACATTTTTCTCAAAACTTAAAAAATCAATATAGGGATCATCTCGTGCATGGATAAGGAAAACTTCTGTATCCGATGGTTGTTGAAGATAAAATCTCGGGGATAACAATTTATTGGCCTCATCCGTGATATGCGTGGGTACGCCAGTCAGCTTTAACCAGATTCTAATCCAGTATGCCATTGAGAAGAATTTCTTTTTCATCTTAAGGGCTTCTTTCGCATCATGTAATCCACTAATACCCACTACTACTTTGACCCGCTCATCCATATATACATGCGTTAATGCAATACTAGCCCCCATTGAGTGTCCTACTACTGCGATTCGATTGGAATCAATACCATATTGAGGATTCCTTTGAAGAAAATCGATGACTTTTACTGCATCTTCATATATCTCTGGAAAATCTCGATTACCACCACTCTTCCCATGCCCTCTCGATGAATATGTAACGATTGCATGCCCCTGTAATGCTAGAGGTTCATACAAATAGTTCATGTTTTTAAAACTAGTTCTCCAACCATGACATACTATAACACAAGGCGCAGGATTAGGCGTTACATGCGATTTAACTATTCTCGCCTCCAACTCGATTATATCCTCATTAGTCTCAAGGGGGATTTTAAAGGATTCTTCTTGAATTGATTCACAATTCATAAATTTGTGACGATATGTAGTTAAAGTATAGATATATACCATACATCCTATGCAAAGACAACTAGTAATCAGAATTACTAAAAACCAAGCTAAAGATATTATCATACTATTCACTCCTCAATATTCCTTTCCTTCTTTACTTCGAACACAATAAAAATATTTTCCTTCTTTTGGGGATAGTTGGATCATCTATTATTTTCATTACCTGAAATTTGGCTTTTTGAAAAGTTTTGCCAGCTAAATTTAATTGTTCCGTGTTTTTAGGATAGAACTGAAAAACGAATCGCCCTTCAGGTTTTAATACACGGTAGATCTCTAATCCCATTTTCCTCACCTTCTCTAAAATGACTCTGGGTTTAAATCCATGAAAAACCCATTGAAGTGTTGAGACCGAGATCACAAAATCGAAGAACTCTGATTTGAACGGAATCTCTTGGGTAAAATCCGCCTTATAAACATCTAAACCTTTCCGACTTGCTATTGATAGCATGGGTTCAGCGATATCAATACCTTTAACCTCAAACCCAGATTCTATTACTGCCTGCATTGAATGCCCTGTTCCACAGCCAATATCTAGGAACATGGCGGGTGGCCTCACCTCTAAAATCTCTAGCGCCCGAAGTGTCATGTCCCGTTGTATTTTTTGCATTCTGGAGTTTTGGTCATATTGTTTTGCTCTTTCTGCAGTATAATAAATTTCAGGTAAAACATGATCTTCCGGTAGTAATGCCATTCACAATTATTCTCCAATCTCAATGTCCAACAATTTTGATAATAAAATCTTCAATCGCTTTGTTAACCACTTCTGGCTGCTCCAACATGACCATATGTCCTGCATCATTGACTATTTGTAAATTACTATTCGGAATATGTTTTTCCATGTAACCAGAATATTTTATCGGTGTTAATTTATCATCAGATCCACATATTATTAAAGTAGGAACTTTTATGTCCCCTAATTTATCCATCACATCAAACTTATCACAGATTTTATAATTACAATGGACTATGTGTGAAGGAATTCTAGCCATATTTTCCTCTACTTCTTTGATAAGATTGGGATTTTTTTTAATTGTCTTCGCATGAAATGCAGTATTTTTCACCATTCCAATGAATTGGGGAAAGTTATTTTTAGTTAATTCGAGAATTATTGGTAAAACTCTTAAGCGGGCTCCTGTACCTATTAAAATAATCCCATCAACCTTATCTGGATTGCGAAGATGGTATGATAGGGCAACCGCGCCTCCCATTGAATGTCCACACAAAATAATCCTTTCTAGTTTTAAATTCTCTAATTTATCATTAAGGAATGTTATATACAATTCTAAATCAGTAACTTCTGGACAATTCAAATCGAGATGCCCTGGCAAATCTACTGCAATTACTTTAATTCTGTTTGATAATCCCGCCTTCTGAAATTTCCAAGTGAGATGGCTACCTGTCGCGCCGTGAATGAACACAATTGCCACATTATCTTCTGTCATAAACGTTCATTATTCCAATTTCAATTGCGAATAATTACTTCTAATTAGGAAAAAATGCTTTAAACCTTTATTGAATAGAGATTATCCTCATCTCAATTGGGGATTCGCCTCTGGAATTTCGATAATAAAGTTACTCCCTTGTGAAAAATCTCCTTCAACTCTGTCCTCTACCCAAATTTGCCCATTATAACTATTGACTATTTTCTTTACCAGGGAAAGTCCTAATCCGCGTCCCCCTACCTTTCCATTTACTCTATATCCCCTCTCAAAAATTGCCCACTTGTTTTTCTCCCTTATTCCTAAGCCATTATCCATAAATTCTAACTTCAGATGTCTCTTTCCCTCCTCTTGGATGCTAGAAACTCTGATAAATACTTCTACAGTGGAATTTTGGTTGAATTTCACCGCATTTTGGAGTACATTCTCAAAAACATCGCGTAGTAATTCATTTCCTTGGATGTAAACTTTTTCTGTAAGGACTTCAATTTGGATATTCATTTCCTTTTTGCTAGAAATTCTTTGAATCATCGCAGTAGTGTTAGTTAATACCTCCTTTACATCTACTAATTGTAAAAGGGGCGATTCTTTTTCAAGTTTGGATAATTTCCGGACATTTGAAATTAATTTTCCACTTCGTTTAACTTGATCCTTGATATCAACCAGTTTTCCTTTCAATTTTTCTCTTTCATCCAATAAGAGCAGTCCACTCTCAGCTGCAAATACGATATTTTGAAGGATATTCGTTACATCATGAGCGATTAAGTCTTTATAGAATTCAGCACGGTTATAAGCCTCTCGATACTGTTCTTCTGATTTTCTTAGCTTCTCCTCGGCCCGCTTTCGCTCGGTTATATCCCTGGTGGTAGCAATAAATCCTTTCGGCTTACCAGAAGAATCTTTTAATACAGATATATTGATTTCCCCAATATAGCTCGTCCCATCCTTTCTCAAGAAAGTATATTCCAAATTCTCTACAACCTCATCGGTTAAAACTTTTTCTTGATTTCTCATGGCGCGTTCGTGGTCCTTGGGTGCAAGGTATTTTATGCCACTTGTGCCAATAATTTCTTCTATGTTTGAATATCTATTCAATTTAAGAGTTCTCTCAGACAATGCAGTGATATTTCCTTGCAAATCCGTAACTGTTACCGCATCTGGGGACGTTTTTAGCAATGTTTTATATAACTCTTCAGAATCTCTCAATTCCTGTTCTAACCTTTTCCGTACTTCAATATCCCTATTAACCAAAATAAATTTCTGCTTATTATTTTTATCAAAAATAACTTTACCTTTCACCTCAACCCCGAGATAGGAACTATCTTTCTTCTTGATCCTGAATTCACCGCTACCTACTCCTGTCTTCAACCCCGTTTCAACTACTTTTAAAGACTGCTCCAGATCATCAGGGTGTATGAATTCCGCTACTGGTTTACTTATTACATCATCTATTTTAAAGCCGGACATCCTTTCTAATGCTTCATTGATAAATTCAATCTTCAAATCTTTATCTAAAACAGATATAACATCATCCATATTTTCCGTGATGAATCTATATTTCTCTTCTGACTCTTTTAGGCGCTGGTCTGCCTCTTTTCTTTCATTTATATCCCTTGCAACAATAATTGCTTTCAATTCTCCATCTTTATCGATAAAAGTTCGTCCTTTTGCTTCAAACCATTTATAGCTTCCCTCTTTCGTTGGGAATCTAAGTTCCACTCGCTCTTCATCTAACTTACTACCTTGAACAAATGATTCGAAAACGTGCTCACGGTCATCAGGATGTATGAGCTCCATAAGATCTTGCCCTATTAACTCTTCTATTGGAAACCCTAGTATTCTCTGAACACACTCCTCATTATAATACTCCACCTCAGATTTCGCGTTAATTACAACAATTAAATCATTCACATTTTCGATGATAAATCGATACTTCTCTTCAGATTCTCTCAACTTTTGTTCTGCAGATTTACGGTCTGTAATGTCTGTAACTACCGCAAATGATCCTTCATATTCTCCACTTTCATTATAAAATGGTCGACCCGATATGATGCTAAATAGATTTTGACCGTCCTTCTTTCGCCAAGCGACTTCATAAGAACTTGCCTCCCCCCTTTCTCGCTTAGAAATGTGATTTTCAACTATTTTTTGATATTCTGGATTGAAAAATTCCCTCCAATGCTTCCCATTTATCTCATCTGAAGCATAACCTAACAGTTCATGAAGTTTCTTATTAATATACGTAAAAACACCATTTGAATCAATCATTGTCAAGCCCTCATTCATTGTTTCAACCAATCTACGATATCGTTCTTCACTCCTCAGCAATCTTGTTTCAGCAAGTTTCCGATCAGTAATATCTGCCCAGTACCCAACAATTTCCATAGGTTTCCCATCAATATCATATAATAGCTCCATGCTATCAATTAGCCATTTGTAATTTCCATCTTTGCATTTAAAGCGGTATTCATAGCTGTGACGATTTTTCTTGAAAAGCTGATTGACTTCTTCAAATACTCGATCTTTATCCTTAGGGTGGATATGCTCACTCCAGAAAGAAGGATTATTAGTAAATTCATAAGCTTCATAACCAGTCATCAAATTGACATTCTCACTGATGAAAGTAGCCGGATAATCTCCCTCTGGTTTCGCGCTGTAAATAATTGCAGGACTAGCACCTAATAGGTATCTTAACCGCCCTCTACTCTTTTCAGCCTCAGACTCTGCGTTTTTACGTTCTGTAATATCAATTATCGTTACTAGATCTGCAATCCTTCCTTGATATTTAATAGATTTAGAATAAATGGAAATCCATTTCAATTTTTCTGTTTTAGTGTGAAATCTAGTGTAGTAGTGTGAAACAGCACCCGGTTCTCCTGCTTGTTTTTTTCTTGCTTGTTCCATTACAAACGAGGCATCATCATGAAATACAAATTTTATAAAATCTCCTGCTTTCCAATTTAAAATTTCATCAATAGAAAATCCACTAATAATTGATACCCCTTCATTCGCATATTTAATCAATTGGTCCTGAAGAATCACGATCCCCATTTGGGATTGCTCTGCAATGATTTTGAATTTCTCTTCAGACTCCAATTGTTTTTGTTCAGCAACCTTTCTCTCCGTAATATCAATTAATGTTATTAAATCCGCGAATTTTCCCTGATATGTAATGGTTTTGGAATAGACTGATAACCATTTTAATTTACCCGATTTTGTATAAAATCGCGCATAATAATGATCGATAACATCCGACTCTCCCACTTGTTTCCGCCTTGCCTGTTCCATCACAAAGGCCCTATCGTCCGGATGCAATAACTTAATAAATGCACCTTGCTCCCAATCTAAAATTTCTTGAATCGAATATTCTGTTATAGTTGAAGCCTCTTCATTGACATACTTAAAACAGCCATCTTGCAAAATACCAATACCCATAAGCGACTGTTCTGTAATTGTTTTGAATTTTTCTTCCGATTCTCTCTGCTTTTGTTCCGCAATTCTACGTTCTGTAATATCGACTAAAGTAACCAAATCAGCAAGTTTTCCTTGAAAAGTTATCGTCTTAGAATATTGAGAAATCCATTTAATTTTCCTTTTTTGTGTCATTATTCTATAATAATAATGGCTGGTTACCCCTAATCGTCCTAATTGCTTCGATTGTGCCTCTGGTGAAACAATTTCAACATCTCCAGGATAGATCAATCTAGCAAATCCGTTAGGTAACCAATCTTTCATTTCCTGAACGGGATATCCCGTAATAGTCTCGGCGGCTTGATTTGCATACTTGATTACTCCATCTTGGATAATAATAATACCCATTATTGATTGCTCCGCCATTAATTTAAACTGTTCCTCCGATTCCCTTAATTTATATTCTGTAAGTATCTGTTCAGTGATATCTGAAACAAAACCAAGAGCTCCAATATACTCTCCCTGATCATCAAAGATCGGAGACGTCTTTATACGCAAATAAATTCTTTTGCCATCTCTTCTATAGGTTTTAAAATCGAGAATTTCTTTTATTCCTCGTCTCCGACGTTCTATATAATATCTCATTATTTTCTTTCGCTCTTCATCTAAAAAGGAGAATAAAGATCTTCCCACAAATTCTTCCGGACTGTCAAAACCTAAAATATTTGCCATCTGCTGATTTACATAGGTATTTATACCTTCTTCATCGATTATCCAAATTCCCTCATGCGCATTTTCAATCACTTGCCTAAATTTTTCCTTCGATGTCTTTAGTTCTTCCATCATTTTCTTTCGTTCTGTCACATCTCTTGATATCACTATTGCCATTCTATTGTCGTTCTCATCCATGAGGAACCTTGCTCTACTTTCGATCCAAAGGTAATATCCATCTTGATGCTTTACCCGAAGCTCAACTGCACTATCTTCAGTTAATAATTCTCCATTAACCAGTTCTTTGATATCATTTAAATGGGCTGGATGAATGAACTCCGCAATTGATTTTCCAATTAGATCATCTTTTGGATATCCTAAAATTCTCATATGAGGTTCCTCGTTCACGTATTGGTACTCGTTTTTGTGATTAACAACTGCAATTAAATCATTGGAATTTTCTGTTATGAAACGAAAAAACGATTCGGAGCGAGTTACCTTTTCACTATCCGCTGTCATAGCCAATTTTCCCCAAATTTTATAATGCTTTAATAAAAACAAGAGACCTTTAAAGAATTAGTTTTTAAAATGTCGTTTGACACCATTAAAACTATCAAAAATTCGATTCGGATTTCCCCCAAGAAACGTGATTTCCGATTTTAAAAGAGTTCTGAGGATAGGGGACTCCTCAACGATTAGGGCAATATCTTGTTTTTCAATAATGGTTAATAATTCCCGAATTTGATCTAAAGATAAATCCAATTTATGGGATATTTTAAATAATGGTATATTATTTGGTTGAAATACCCAAATAAAATGTAGAAAATTTCGTAATCCACGTATATCTGTTAATTTATCAATGGGCACAACTTCAAATTGTTTAGATTTCGTCCTAGTGACTCCAACTTTTTGTTTCTGTTTTGAAGTTTGATACCTTTCAAATATTTTGCTGATTACGATGAGTAAACTCTCTGATTCAATTGGTTTTTCCAAAAAATAATCGGCACAACTCTCAAAGGAGTCATAATACCCTGAGAAAAGGATTATTGGAATGCGTTTTAATTGTGGATGATTTTTAAGGATCTCTGCAAATTCAATCCCATCCATCGCTGGCATTCTTATGTCTGATAATACTATGCTGAAATTAATTCTACTAAGCTTGTCTAATGCGTCAATTCCATTTGTTGCGATATCTACTGAGTACCCCTCATGCTCCAATATCTCTTTAAGCGAGCTTAAAACTTCTTGCTCATCATCAACAACCAAAATTCTTCTCTCTGTACCATCTACCTTATCAATAATGGTCTTTATCCAATCAGAGACAGTATCCAAACTATTATATTTCTTTGGCATTGGGACATGGGTCCAAATTTCTTTAAACGGAGGAAGATTCTCGTCCCTTTCATCTTTCATTAAACTTACCCCACTATTACTAACTTCAATGCCTTTGTTAATTACCCACGATCGCTCAATCTCCACAAATCCACGCTAGGATAACTGATTCGCAATTTACATTGTTTGAGCGATTATCATCATTTCACAAAACGCTTTAAACTTTTAAGCGGAGGGTTTTTTAAAAACTTTCTTATCTTTTAATATTTAATTTTTGAATAAATTAGAGTAAATATGAAAGGAAAAAGAAATGACTCCGACTGAAGAACGACATTGTCATAATTGTGGTTCATTTCATCTCAGAAATGTGTCATTTTTTTCATATTGGACACAATGTAAAGAATGCGGGACTTATTCCTGCCCTCGCTGCTCTGGATATAATAATGCTCGAGTTACTCAATTTTCATTTCTTGGTTATTTATTAATCACCTTCATTATCTATTTCGGAATATTTTTAATTATCGCATCCTCTTACTTAATTGCAGCAGTTCTCTTATTTGTTCCCTTTTTATTTTTACTATTGATAATTCGGTCTGCAATTCGGCGGCTTTCTCAAATGTATAAAGGAACGTTACCCAATTGCCCTAAATGTCAAGGCCAGATGCGTGTAGTTTATCATGATATCTTTCTGTATTTTTGGCTCTTCCTCATTCACGTTTTATTTATTGGAACAATTGCCAATGAGGTGGGGATCATTTTTTATAAATTGGATGATGCGGGGGTAAGCCTGGGTTTATTTTTGGTTTATCTATTAGTAGGGATAATTATTTTTATTATCTGGCTTTTTAAAAGAATTGGGGGGCGTTTCATGATTTCCTATAAAACCAATAGGCGTGTTTGGCTGGGTGAAACCTTCGCAATTACAATATACATAGGTATCAATGTTATTCTTATTCTTTCCATGAAGAGTATTACCAATATTATACCTCTACCACAATTATTTAATGATACTATCGTTTCCTTTAATTTATTCTACAGTTTTGCGTCAATAGTATTATGGTATTTTCCCGCGTTCCTTATCGGAAGTATCATTTATAGAATTGCACAGAAATATCTTTTAAATACAAACAGATCAACCATAATCCAAATTGTAATTGCCTTAATTTATATTATTATACCGTTCTTTCTCTGGGGGTTTATTTCCCTTCAATTAAATATTTATCAATATAGCAGTGAAGTGCCCTTCTATACGGCACTCAACGAAATACTACCCCTTTATTCCACCATCTTTAATGAAATGATTCCTATTCTGTTAACTGCATTACTACTCGGCACGTGTATTGGTTTTCTGTTTCGGAAGTTTTTTGTATCCCCCAGAATTTCCAAAAAATTGGTTGTTGTATTAGGGGCTTTTGCTATTGGGGGGTTTCTGTTGTTTGAAAATATCTATTATCTGTTTTCAGGTGCTTTATTCTTGGATAATCTTCCATCATCAATTACCCTTCTAATTCTAATAATAGTGATCACTGGGATTTTAATACTCCTCATCTACGAACTTCTTTCTAATTGGGCATCCCCACAAACCCGTTTGGGACAAAAGCTTGAGAAATATTTAGGGAGTTTACTTTATCCAGTCCTTATGGGATTTATCTTCTTCACCTTAGCATTTTCCTTTTCAGCGATGGTATTTATGTCCTCCTCTACAACGATTATCCCTATCTTCACTCTCACCGCAGATATTTTCTCACTAAAATTGATTTTTGTGATAAGTTTTCTATGTGGGGTTGTATTAGGGGTAAAAAAAATAGCTAAAAGTGATTAAATCACATTCTTTTTATGGCTCGAACGATTCCCACCATCACATTTATCAGTGAATCAATAAAATTCGGAATGATCCAAGCCTGAATCATCAAAATAAACACAATAATAAAAATTACAGTAAAAATTGCGGAAACCACTTCATGATAAATGAATTCACTGTAATCTTGTGTGGCTAATACGATTGTGGTGACAATCCGTAAAATATTCGCAAAAAATATTCCGAAAGTAATGAAGAGGGTGCCTATAACTTTCCTTTTCCAACTTGTTGGTGTCGCCAATATAAGTCCTATGAGGAGCGCAATCGCCTCAATTCCAGAACATATCTTTACTACATAAAAAGAATAAAAGGGATCCATTCCCCCAATCTTTACTTCAGCACCTATAAATGCTCCTGGATTAAAAGTAACTTCAGAATTTATCCCAATTAATCTTAAGATCGAGGCTGCTCCTTCAGTAGTGTAATATCTGAGGTAAACGTATTCAGAAATAAAGAAAAGAAAAACAGTTACTAAAATAACAGTGGCAAGGTAAGCTATACATCGTGGTAAACCTGGGATCTGCGGTTCTTGGTTCAGCTTTGCATCTAATTTCTCTTTTTCCACGAAGGCTCAACTAATTAGGCCCATTCATTTCCGCAATTCATGCAGCGATGTTTTTTTGCGTAAATCCTCGTTCCTGCACCAACGACGTATAAAATCCTCGATTTATCCTCGACTTCAGAATTGTAATGGCTACCGCAATTCGGGCATTCAAATTGCGTTTCTCTCGCATGGAGTTGCGAAGTACCCGAACGGGGGATCTTTTGGAGGATTGCTTTCGATTTTATCGCACCGCTTGAAGCGGGCGCGCTTGGAGCTGTTTGAATTGTTGGAATCGGCGCAGTAGGTGCGGAACTGACCGATGGGATAGGTGCTGCTAAACCCGGTTGAGGCATTCCTAGTTGTTTCTCAACTTCCGCTATTTTTGCCTTTACTTCAGCAACTTCACTCTCTTTTTTCTGTAAAATTTCTTTTAGCTTGAACATCTCATTCTTTAATTCTTGTTCAGTAGGCATAGATTTGTCCTCTTTGCTTAATTAGATTTTTTTAATAGCTTAAGAGTTTGATTATTTTTATTTCTTTTCATTTCTTTAGCAATATTCAATTTTAAGGTTGAAAAAAAAATGAATACTTTAATTATTTCATAGTAATAGTCGAACATTATTCGTCTTCTTTATTAAAAAAATGCCCTTTTCTAATGTCCTCCCAGTCCCTTCCAATCAGTACTGCACCAATAATTATCCAAAATAACCCTCCTACCGCCAACCACCATCCAACAGTGAAGTTGATCCCGGATTGGAAGCTCATGTCAAAATAATGCCACAAATTCCAAACAACTCCAATAAAAACAAGGACTATACCAATTGTTCCTTCATGTAAATGCCGGTTCCCGATCATGAGACGAGTTCCCTTATAGCCACTTCGGATACGAACTGCTGTAAGCGAAACAAGAAGTACAAGAGATATTACTGCGCCGTAACTTACAATATGGAATATCGTGTCAATCAAAAATAGCTCAAAAAAGTCAAAAAGAAAACTATAATCCGTCATATAGTAGAAGACAATGTACATTGGGATCAATAAGCCATTGAGAATCAATGCGGAAAAAACTGAGAGTTTAAATAACGTCATACTTTAATTCTCCGCATTATTGTTTAAATAAATTCTGTTATACTTGCAGAAGCATCAGAATTTTTCCTGAATAACCATATTTCATGAATTGCGAAAATCAAAAAGGTTTTTATTCAAATTAATCAAGGATTACATGAAAATGACGAAGAGCGTCAAGTTATTGGTGTAAACTGTGACGAAAGCTATTGAAATTCCTGACCGCGACGATAAAATTACAATCAACCTTCCCGATTCGTGGAAATTACTTGGACAGTTTACACCCCTAGATTCTGAAGTTTTTGAATCTCCCAAACAGCTTCTTTTAAACGCTCTGAAAAATTTTATTGGAATTTCGGATTTTCGTAGTATGATCCAAAATAAAAAAAGCGTTGTGATTATTTCAGATGATAAGGCCCGTCCCACTCCTGCAAATATAATCATCCCATTGCTACTTAATATATTAAACGATGCGGGTATCCCCGACAAACACATAAAAATAGTTGTGGGTCGCGGTCTACATCCTACTCTCACGGATAATGAATTGAAAGAAAAGTTTGGTGCAGAAATTCTTAGGAGAGTCAAAATTCTTGACCATAATCCCACTAAACACCTCACCTACATCGGAAAAACCTCCTTTGGAACTGAGGTTTATGTTAATTCAAATGTTGTGGATGCTGATTTGAAGATTGGTTTAGGCTCCATCCTCCCCCATGAGCTAGCTGGTTACACAGGGGGAAGCGGTATCGTGATTCCTGGGGTCGCGGGTCAGGAAACTATTAATCAGAATCATTGTCTAGTTGGTTCCTTTGAGGCTGAATTTGGAAAAGTAGAAGGAAACACAATTCGTGAAGATATGGAAGAAGCTGCCAATTTACTAGGGTTAGATCTTATCATCAATACGATCCTAAATTCCAGAAACCAGATCATAAAAATTGTTGCTGGCGATCCTGTTAAAGCTCATGAACATGGTGTAAAAGTCTCAAAAGAGATTTATGGAGTAGTAATCCCAAAATTAGCTGATATCATCATTGCAAATTCGTATCCACGAGGTGCCACTTTTGGGAAAGCTATGAAAGCTCTTTTTTCCTCTTCACTTGCAGTTAAAGAAGATGGCGTGATAATCCTTCTCGCATCGTGCGATCAAGGCATTTCAAGTAGCCCAATATTCCGGAATATGCTTTTACAAAATCCTTCCTCCGATTTACTCTTCGAATCCATCGAGAAAGGGCAACTCCCTGGTGAGAGCTGTGTATTATATCTCTTTGCCAAAGTGAAACACTATCGGATCATCGTTGTTACAGATGGCATCTCTCAATCGGAAATTGAACAAATGGGTTTAGAACATGCTCCCACTCTAGCTACCGCAATTAAACGGATTACTCATAAATCGCCGGAAGTAATTATTTTTCCTAAAGGCGCAATCACTCTACCACTTCTATGATTCTAGGAGCTGAGTTCCATTTCAACTGGACCATTTATTATCGCGGTGACTGGGAAAGGGGGTGTAGGTAAAACGACCTTTACCGCACTCTTACTTAAGACTCTTTTGAGTCATTCCCAAAAGAGAATTTTAGTTATTGATGCGGATCCTGCTTCAAATTTAGCAGAAGTTATAGGAATTACCGTCCCTACTACTGTCGGCAAGATTATAGATAAGACCAAACGTTATGTGGAAAAGAAGTCGGACAATTATAATGCGGGTGCCTTATTGGAATATCAAATCTGGGATGATGCTCTCTTTGAAGATTCGCGTTTCAACTTTCTAGCCATGGGATACACTGCTGGACGCGGGTGTTATTGCCTTATTAATGAAGTTCTCACCTACATGCTGGAAAACCTAAAAGACTATTTCGATCTTGTTGTTTTGGATATGGATGCTGGGTTGGAACATATCTCCCGCAATACAAAACGGCGGACAAATCTCACTTTCTTGGTAACAGATCCCTCTCAAATGGGATTCCAAACCGTGCGGCGAATTGTTGAACTCGTTCATGCCTTACAGAGTCCACTAGATCAATTCGTGCTTATAGGAAATATGTTTTCTGGAGATGCGTCCGAAGATTCTTTACGGAAGCTGGCCCAAGATCTTCACATCGAATTATTAGGAGTCATTCCCTTTGATAGAACCATATCTCAAATGAATCTCCAGGGAAATTCCTTACTGGAAATCCCATCAACTTCTCCAACTTACCAAAAAATAGTTCAGATCTTGAATAAACTCCTTAAACAGATAAAAATTCTTTAAATTTTGTATGGAATAACGGATTAACCTCCACCCCGCCTCTTTTTAACCTTACACCCTTTTACGGGGCAATACCAGTACTGTGGTGCACTGGATCCTGCAACAGGTCTCGATGTGCTCCACCCTCTCCGCCAACCATGTTTGGGGCAATATAACTTATTAGCATTCAGTAACTTTTCCTCTAATTTCTCCTGCGTAATCTTAAAATCACATAGATCATGATTTCCCCGATACTTCTCATTGACTGGGCAGTCCATCCCCTTCCGACTACTCGTTTTTCTTATACAATCTGAACAGTCAACTGGCATAATTAGTCATAGATTCCTATGAGTTTAAAATTTTCGATTAAAAAAGGGGATGTTAATCCTCTTTTAAGGGGTTCAAGCGTTTGATCTCGCGCCGATAGCCTCCAAAATAAGCGAGCGCGATGTTTTCAGGAAGGATCAAGGGCATATACATGAAGTAAATTAGCATCCCTTCGGCCCCTATACCTGAAACCGAAAATGCTGCTAAAAGCACGTTTACCAGAAATCTCAGAAGTAAAATCGGTATAATCACTGACGACATTATAAAAGAAGCAATTACAGCCAATTTCTTATTACCCGCAATATATCCTGTTAGGATTTGTGGCAATCCCCCAATTACAAACAAGATTCCGGTTAAAAGAGGTGTGTACTCAGCATCTGTTAAAGGTACTTTTAATACATAAGCAACTAGATAGATTAACGGTATAAACACAGCTGGAATTATTAAGGCTGAAATCAAAATTCCTAAGATGAGGGAAAGCGGGCCCCGTTTGCTTATCTTTGATTTAATTAATTGAGTCACATAGGACTCAAATTCAGCGAATTGTGATATTTCATAGGATTTATCTAATTTATGTTTGAATAATTTAATAAATTCACTCAGTATCTTATCTATGATTTTTTGTACTAGTTTTGGATGATCCACTGCATCTGCAACGCAAGCGCCCAAAAGTTGGGTCGCCCTATTCAAGGAATAGACTAATCGTAGATCTCCTGCCAAGTCTAGTTTCTGTGGTTCTTGAGCTTCTCCAAAAGTCTCTCGTGCAAAATTTTGCAATGCAATTAAAAAGCCACTCACTAAATCTTGGTCTAAACCTCCGCCTAATTTCTTAAATTCATGATAAAATATGCAGCCGCCCGAAGCGCTGATTATAAAAATCGCGTTAATCATTGTTATCTCCTTCTTTTTTAAATCTCCTATAGTTTATAACATTTATTTCAAATGTGTGGGAGGACTGAAAATACTAAGAGAGATCGACTAATGCCGAAATATGTTCAATTGATTTCTCTACGAACTGTTCATCTGTAATATTTATTTCTATAGCATGTTGTGGACAGATTTCGACACATCGACCGCACCCTCTACATGCATTGCTAATGATCGCCTTATTATTTACAAGCTGAATTGCTTTAACAAAACAAATATCTTTTGTACAAGTTCCGCAGCCCACACAGTTTTCTATTACTCGAACTTTTACACTAGGTATTCTCTTGAATGTTTTTCCTAGCTCTGGCGCTAGCTCTGGCAATATTCGCCAAAGACAGCAACAATTGCAACAGTTACAGATCGTTAGGAGCTTCTCATCCGGCCCTATGTTAAGCCAAGACGTGTCTAGCTTGTCTCTTCCAATCATATGGATTAACCCCGCCTCTCGACATTTCTTCACATGGTCCAATGCTTCTTCTTTTGTAACCTGGCGCCCAAGCTGGGGATTTATTCCCAACACCGCCTCGCCAAGAAATAAACATCCAAGTTCAATAGGATAATGCTCGCACTTCTCCGATCGCCGGCAAATACAAAAATTCATGATCCAATGATACTTCGCGGTTTCAATAAAATGTTGCACGATCTTTGAAGGCAGTACTACCTCTCCACCCCGTTTTACAACTTGATTAACTTCAATCACTTGATCCTTTGGGAGATACATAATATCCGAACCCTCAAATAGCAATTTATTCAGTACCTTGACTAAAACTTTCCCTAATATCGGAACTTTCGTCAATTTCGCGATTAAAAAACGGTTTGGAAACGCTTTACTTAATAAATTAACAAACCACATTGGACGGGCCATACCAATTCTTACCTATTCAAAACTTTTTGGTGTGAGAACCACTTCGCCTAAACTATTTTATCTTAACTTTCTACTAAATAGTTAGTACATAAATTAAATGGATACTGCGTGAAAATGAGTGAGTCCTCTGAAATCCTCGATATTGCGATTGTGCGGTGCGAACGAACCCAAGAATCGTGCCCCGGCACATCGTGCTTAACCTCCTTCCAGGAACGAAAGGATACATTCAAAGATTATGGCGAAAATACACGATTAGTTGGATTTTTTTCATGTGGGGGGTGCCCTGGTCGCCGTATCTTCCGGCTCCTTCGCTCATTGAAAGAGAAAACTAATATTAAGAAAATTCACATCGCTTCCTGTATTTTAAAAGAAGCACCCTTTCCGAAATGCCTCCATAA
The DNA here is from genome assembly GCA_016840125.1 of Candidatus Helarchaeota archaeon. The sequence goes on from JAEOSY010000665.1 coordinate 15,801, forward strand.
AAAGGATATTATTAATTCTATTAAAGAACTCGGCTTCGAAGTTGTGTTGGGATCCGATAATAAGTGGGAAATCGAATTAAAATCAAAACAAGAAAAGGGCGAGGTTATTAAGGAAGATAGTCCTCTCCTAGACGGCGCTGAGCACTGGTAAAATTCCTTTTGTTTACAATTTCCAGTCCTTTAAATTTAAATAGAAGATCTAAACTTCTACTATAATTATAAATTCCAAGAGGAATCTATTTTATATTAAAAAATATTCATCAAAATTCAACTTAAGATTAAAATTGGAGGAATTATAAAACTATGTCCCAACAGACTTATGGGGATATCCCTGATGATTATCCCTCGAAACGATTTTTGCCGCTCGGGGAACATAATTGGAAAAATTATGTAGCTCTTGGGTGGGAATACTTTATGAAGAAAGTTACGGATCCATCAACCGGCTTTTTCGACAATGCTGCAGAGTTTCTAAATGAAAAATTTATGGTTGCTGTCCAAACCGCCAAGAAGGTATCTTCTGGCGAGATCACGGATCCTGAAAATGTCTTAACCACCTGGTTTTTTCCCCCCGTCTTATATGTACGCTCTGATTTGCAAATGGGCACCACGAAGCTCCTTTATGGTAATAGTACCGATATAACCTTCCTAGTCGTAAATGACCAAAACTATGAAATCAATTTACTGATAAACGGGCACATGGAAATGGGCGTACCTGTCGATTATTGGTATCTTATTGGTGATGATGAGGTCTTTGAACGCCGTCACCTTAAACTAGGTCATAAATTGCGCGACCTACCTGCTAAATCAAGCAACTTCACCGAGGGAGGCTTCCGAGTTTTAGATATTCTCAGAGATATTCGTAATGAACGGAGCCCCCAATGGGCTAACTCTGCATATTCTATGGCGGTTGTATGGATGTCATCTGCAGTCAACATATTTCAAGAACCTTCCAGTTATAACGCGATAGCGGATATCTGGGATGGGGTGAATGCAAAAAGAATTTACGGAATGCCTGATGCTTATCTCTGCTATGTTCCTTGGCCGCCCATTATGAATCTTCTCTTCGCCATGGGGCGTCCAGAATATACGATCAGGCTAACCGGTCTGCTTACCAATAACCAATTAAACATCAATGGGTTTGAACCTCGAATGATTAAGTTTTATAAGGATGTGGCACCAGAAATGTGGGATCTTATCGTAAAAAATATGAAAGAAAACGGAGTCCCAACTCCACGCCAGTCACTAGGCTGCCAACCTCCAAATTTGAAAGACAAGAAGGTATGGAAAAATGAACAATTCGACTGGATCTACCCTGAGGGACAACGAATAAAGCCCTACGAATGGGGGCTGACGGAACAACAAGTATTCGAAGGCATGTATACAGATATCACACATGAATCGCCTGCAGAATCCTTCTATGGGAAAGAACACGTACTTTCGACGGGTATTGGGAGGCAATAAAGTGAAATCCGCGGGGGAAGTGTTAGGAGAATTATTGATTGGGTGTTTGCGCGCTCTAACCCCAGAGGAACGTGAAGATTTGTTCGTTAAAGGAAAACTAAAGGATAAAACTGTCCAATTCCTTTTACCAGACGAGCATGAAGCCGTTCTCGTCCACTTTGGCGAAATCGAGGGGCGTCCAGGCATTGAATATGATATGTATTCAACCCCTTCTCTGATTTGCAGGTCATGTGGTTGGCAAGGCATATGGACCGATTTAAATGTCCATGAAGAACCTATGGATCTCACTGGAAAGGTCAGCGAAATTGAACTTTTCGCGCCCACAATTAAAACCATCATCGAAAAATGCATACGATGTGATTCTCCTAGAATAAAATATTATGATTTTGAACATGAAGATGCTGATTTGGTCATCAAAGGCACGTTTGCTGACGTGGGGAAAGTAGCAGAATTAATGGTAGGGTCATTTTTCCATAAAATTAAGCAGCTCTTCGTTGTGTTAGGAATGCTGTTGAAAAGAAAAATTAAAATTAAACCTTTTACAAAATTGGGAATGGCTATCAAGGTTTCACGATTACTCACTGGAGACCTCTCGGATGATTATAAAGAGGATTAAAATTGTGATGGAAATTGGAATCAGATTGGTATAATATTAAACAAGAAATTACCAAATCTTTGGTAGATTCTGGGTTTCGAGTCTATGCATCGATCGCAGATATTTATGGCAATACTAAGATTATCGATGAACAACTAGAGCCTTATCAGGACATTATAAAGCGCTCTATTGAAATTAACCTGCATTTCCTTGGCATAGGGGATTATGCAATCCCTCTTTCAAGCAAAAATTTGATGATTTTCAAAATTTCGGAAAAAAGCCTGGTAATTTTATTTGCAAATAAGGGAAACATTGCTCAACTCCTCTCATTCAAGAAGAATATCAAACATTTCGCAGCACAAATCGACCAGCTCATTGGTGATGTAGAACTTCCAGCTAAACCCCCCGAAGCAGTCTCGGTCCCTGAAGTAAAACAGGTGGAGAAAAAGAGAGCAACACCCCCAAAACAGATATTAGGCAAAGAAATGCCACTGTACTATCCCCTTCTAAATAAAAAACTGGGAGATAAGATAAAAGCCACCGTTCAAGAAATCGGTATTTTACACCTATGCGATGGGCAACACTCCTTTTCGGATATTTTAGAGTTATCGGCACAACCCGAAGATTCAGTCTTCGATTTTATGAGCAAACAGATGAAAAATAAATTAATACGCGCTGAAGCTTATCCTTTCTCAATTCCATGCCCTGATTGTGATCACTTTCATCACTTATTCATTCCTAAGCCTCTTCACGAAGCCGCCAAGGATTCTTTCAAACTTCTGATACGCGCTGAAATCTGTAACCATGAATATGTAGTATTTATTAATAAAAAATTAAAGATTGAACCCCAATCCTTCAAATACTTCACTGATTTTCAAAAGGACAAGTTCATGAAACGGCTTGGCGAACACTATTACACGATAATCTCTTAATTTCTGCTCCAGTTCTTTAAACTGGCAGATTAAAATTTTTTTTGCCAAATACTTTATTCAGTCTTAATAAGACCTGGAATGCCTTGATCTGGGAGTTTCAACTCCACATCATCAACTCTAACGGTTTCCAGTTTTTGACAGGAAGCAAGTGGGTGGAGGTCCAAGGATTCATAGAGGTTGTTCTCTAGAGTGATCTCTTCTAGATTTATGCAATTTTCCAATGGAGTAAGGTCAATCTGCTTCAATTTATTGTAGGCAAGGTATAACGTTTTAAGATTAATACATTCACTCAGTGGTGTTAAGGAGACTTCTCCTAATGTATTATCATCAAAAGCTAAGTATTCTAAATTCAAACATTTTGACAGAGGTGCGAGATCAATTTGGCTTATTCCATTATGTGGCACTCCAAGATACTCCAACTTTGGACAGGAGCGGAAAGCTGATATCTCTAATTTCTGAAGCATATTCCCGCGGAGCGTTATTAATTTGAAATTTTTACATCGACTTAGCGGAGAGAGATTAATTTCTACTAGTGAACATCGATCAAGAAAGAGTGCTTCTAAACTAGCACAATATTTAAGGATTGATAGATCTAGAAACAGAAATGGGTTATATCCTAACACGAGGTCTTTTAACTCAGGCCATTTTGGCATGGGCGCGCACGCCCGGGACGCGCGGCCTGGGGGAGGCCGAGCCCGCCGCGCCC
>JAEOSY010000666.1 GCA_016840125.1 Candidatus Helarchaeota archaeon
CATAGCGAAAGGAGATAAGGGAATTGCGTGGTCTTAAAATGCCATTTACGACCTTCTGCGTTAATAGGATTTTTAATTGCAATCAAATTTATTTCGCATCTCGAACCATTAACCACATTGGTACATTCAAATCTGGAAGAATTACTTTTTTATAAACATAAAATCCATACTTTTCATAGAGTGGAACATTCCCTTCTGCTTGAGTCTCCAAATAGATAGCTTTTCTTTCTATTTCAGCTTTTTCTATAAGGGCTCTTAATAAATTTCCTCCAAAACCTTTTCCTTGAAATTCTGGTGCAACACCAATTATCATTAGATAGATATATGGGCCAATATCAAGATTTTTCTTCTCTTCCTCAATTAATTTCGTGGTTTGCGTCATCTTCTTAAACACCTTGGCTAATTTCAAAGAAAGAAAAAAAGCCCCACTTCGAATTATTCTCCATAATGTCATATCTTTATCATGTGGTAAAATTGCCATAACTCCTTCTAAATTGTCAGATGGCGCGAAAACATTTCCATATTTCCTACACAATTTAACTATAAGCTCACACATTAAACGGAACTGATCTTCTTTTTCAAATACCTGACTCCACTTTGGATCTTCAGGAAATGCATTTGCGAGTACATTTGCTGCTTTCTTAATATCTTTTTTAGTTATTTTATGTAGAATGCTAATTAATGACATGATGATTCAATAGATTCTTAATATAAAAATTAACGTGGTTACAGCTAATTGGATGATTTCAATCCTTTTTACAAGGAAAGTTTGAGATTTCAGACTCGGATCGGGATGTTTTGCGTCTCTAATTCTCGCTTTAAATCCATGATGTCGATCTCATGGAAATGGAAAATGGAAGCTGCAAGAGCTGCAGAGCAATCAGTTTCAATAAAAACCTCTTTAATGTGTTCTATGGAGCCTGCCCCACCAGAAGCAATAATAGGGATGTTAGTTCTCTTAACAATTTCCTTAGTAAGTGGTATGTCGTACCCCTCCTTCGTGCCATCGTAGTCCATCGAGGTCAGCATGATATCCCCAGCACCTAGGTCCTCAACTTTTTGAGCCCATTGAATCGCATCGATTCCAGTTGGCGTCCGTCCCCCGTAGATATACACTTCCCACCAACAGGGACCCTGCGGGGTGTCTAATACCACTCGATTTTCAGGAGGCACCCCTTTAACATAAACGCGTTTAGCATCAATCGCGGATACTATGCACTGAGAACCATATACCCGGGAAGATTCCGTAATTATCTCAGGATTCTTTACAGCGGTAGTGTTGATAGTGACCTTATCCGCACCTGCCTTCAAAATGTCTTGAATATCTTGAAGAGTGCGAATCCCACCTCCTACTGTAAAAGGGATAAAGAGTTGTTCAGAGGTTCGATTGACCACATCAATGAGGATATCCCGTCGTTCATGTGAGGCGGTGATGTCCAAAAATACAATCTCATCGGCGCCTTGTTCCTCATAAAGTACAGCAAGCTCAGGCGGATCCCCAGCATCCCGAATGTTGACAAATTGTACCCCTTTTACAACACGTCCTCCGGTCATATCCAAACATGGAATGATTCGTTTTGCTAGCATAAATCCACCTTATGACTTAATAAATTTCAAGAAATTACTGAGCATTTTCAAACCGACAGCGCTACTCTTTTCGGGATGAAACTGCATAGCAAAGATGTTATCACGACCAACAAGCGATGGAAATTTAATCCCATAATCGGTGGTTGCAACGATAACTTTAGGATTTGTAGGAACAGGATAGAAGGAATGGACGAAATACACATAACTCCGATCTGGCACATCTTCCATAATAGGGTTTTCACTCTGTTTAACTTGGATTTGATTCCAACCCATGTGGGGCGTAACAACAGTTTCAGGTAGTTTTATTACGCGTCCTTTCAAAAGACCGATGCCCTCATGAAGGCCAAACTCCTCACTTTCGTCGAAGATTAGTTGAAACCCAAGGCAAACACCAAGAAAAGGTTTTCCTGCAACCACTTGTTCAATAATCTGTGGTTTTAAGTCAGCCAGATTTTTCATGGCATCGCCAAAGGCACCCACTCCGGGAATAACAATGCCATCAGCTTCGATGATAGGCTTGCGTTCATCGGTTATTTCCACTGTGGCTCCGACTTTCTTTAAACCACTACTGATACTCTTCAGATTTCCCATTTTATAATTAATAATCGCGAGATGCACCATATCTTATACCTACACGTTCTATTCTAACTCAACCGTTGCGGGCGGTTTATTGGACACATCATAAACAACCCTATTAACACCCGGAACTTCATTAATGATTCGGGAGGCAACCCGTTCGAGGAGATGCCAATCTACTTTGGCGAAGTTGGCAGTCATGGCATCCTCACTTTCAATCATTCGGATGAGGACCATGTTCTGATAGGTCCGAGCATCGCCCATGACCCCCACCGACTTGATGGGGAGGTAGCCGGTGAATGCCTGCCACACCTTGTTATAAGAGCCTGCCTCTTTAAGCTCTTCAATTAAGATTGCGTCAGATTCCCGCACTATTTGGAGTTTCTCTTCGGTTACTTCTCCAATAATTCGAATGGCGAGGGAAGGTCCGGGGAAGGGATGCCGCTGGATAAATTCTTTAGGAATTCCTAATTCACGCCCCACTCGGCGCACTTCATCCTTATAGAGGAGCGTTAAGGGTTCAATCACTTTCAAATTCATCTTTTCGGGAAGCGCTACATTATGATGACTCTTAATCGTCGCCGAGGACCCACTTGTAACACCTGATTCTATCCGATCTGGTGCAATTGTACCCTGTCCAAGGAACTTTATTTCTCCAAATTCTGCTTTCAATTCCTCAGCTTTCCGTTCAAACACTTCAATGAAGGTATTGGCGATAATTTTTCGCTTTTCTTCAGGATCTACTATGCCTTTCAACCGAGAGAGAAATAATTCTGCGGTATTTTCAACATAAAAATGTTTGAAACGCATTATTTTTCGGAAGTTTTCTTCGACCTCGGCGACTTCATTTTTCCGTAGAAGTCCATTGTTTACAAAAACACAAAAGATGCGATCACCTATTGCTTTCTCGATAAGCGTTGCAGTAACGGTAGAATCGACACCACCACTCACTCCCATGATTACCCGATCATCTTTAACTACGTTTCGGATTTGGTTGATCGTGTCAGCAATAAAATCGGTCATCATCCAATTTGGTTCACATTGGCAAATATCAAAGACAAAATTTTTCAAGATTTGCAGACCCTTCAGGGTGTGACTTACTTCTATGTGAAACTGAACGGCGTAGACCTGGTCATCCACGTTTCTAATGGCACTAATGGGGCAAGTCTCAGAAGAAGCAATGGTTTCAAAATTTGGGGGTAATTGGGTAATCTGGTCACCATGACTCATCCAGACAATCTCCGTATCATCTAACCCTTGAAGAAGCTTCTCACGCTTTAAGATTTTAAGAATTCGCTTCCCATACTCCTTTTTTTCATGAGATGTAACGGTTCCTCCGAACGATTGCCCAATAAGCTGTAATCCATAGCAGATCCCAAGAATAGGGACCTGATTTTCTTTACAATAGGTGAGAATATCGGCGGTTAAGGCGGGGCTCGCGTTCTCATAAACGCTTTGTGGACCGCCTGATAAAATAACGCCTTTCGGTTTGAATTCGGTGATCTGATTTGCTTTAGCGGTGTGTGGGAGGATCTCAGAATATACCGATAGATCTCGAACCCGGCGGGCTATGAGCTGGGTGTACTGCCCACCAAAATCGATAACCAAAATAGTGTCGGGTTGACTCAATGTTTGATTGCCTCTCGGAATTAATTATTACGTCTCCATTAATATTTACTGAATAAAACTCCTAACTCAAATTCATCAGAAAAAATATGAACGAGTAACAGAATTATCAAAACTCACCATACCATTTAAACTTAAACTTAGCTATCATATTTGAGGTGAATACTCCAAAAACTCACTCAAGTATAACCCGAACTTCCCTATCCCTTTTTTAAAAAAAGTCCCAATTAAAAAAAAAAGAACAATAGTGTTGGGTTGACTCAACACTTAATTGCATCTCGGAACCAATTATCTTCTCATAAATGGTCTCATTACCCTTCTCATTAGTTATAAAATTCTATAAAAAGTTATAAAATTCTATAAAAAGTTATAAAATTCTATGCCAATGCTCCATCTACCGTTCGCAGGTAGACCCGCCCTAAGGTGATCAGGCGGTACGCCCGTTGCCAGGTTCAAGCCATCCAGCGCGGTGGTGAAAGTCTTTTACGGAAGGTCGTTGGGTCTGGAGACTTGAAGGGAATTACCCCATCCTACTCAAAGGGCGATTGAATTCTTACCCCGTTCTTAGGAGGGACTGCGTGGGTTCAAATAAAGCTTTAAAACGTCCCTAACTTGGGCACGCAACCACTGAGATTGGGGGGAATATCCTCCTGAAATTCAAATGCACTTTGAGTGATGTACTCATGCTACTGGATTTAGCATGGTCAAAGAGGATATGAGCACCCTGCCTTTTAAATCCTTCGGATTGGTTTGCGCATTTCCCACATTTGCGCATTTTCTTGAGGAGATGTATATAACAATACTTGCTGAACAATTTGATACTATAAAAACCAGCACAATTAATAAAATAGCAGTTTGGCATGTAAAATTATGCCACGGAATTTAATTGACCTATCGAAAATTCTTCCGATCTCAATGGAAGAAGCCAAAAAATATGTCAGATGCCGCTTGCTTTGGAATGCCATCTCACCGATTCCCGAGAAGAACATCAAAATTGAAGTCGAAGAACTTTCAGAAACCAAAGCGCGAATCCATCAGGAGGTTCATTACACTTTCACCATTGGATTGACTGGGTTGATAAAGCATACAGCCCATATCGTCCAGGATGCGCTACTTGAAGAAGTAGAGGACAACCATTTCGTTATCACTGTGGAAAAAAGTAATGAAGTTGCCAAATCAGAGGTTCATGTCTATATCGAGGAAGAAGGTGCGGATAAGATCAATCTTAAACTCTCCCTCGTGGTGCTCTATTTTAAGAGGGGGATTCTAGAACTTGTAGGACGACACATCGTAATTAATCGCTTTCGTGGAGAGCTCCGGAAGTTATTAAAGAAACTGGCAAACAAGCTCCGTGATGGATCCTTGAAGCCGCTCATGGCAAAGTGTGACGAGGAATTCAGTAAGGAAAGTTCAGACGTAATAGTGTAGCGGAGACCTTCAATTAAAAAATTTAGGAGGTACCTTGTTTTTTCTTTTTTGTTGCACTTTTCAATTTCGTGAGTTCTTTAGCCATTGTATTCAGTTGATTACGTTTCTTGAGAAACAGTACCGCCATGATTGAGCTCACCGCAGTGATCACAATAATAAGTCCAAGACTGAGGGGTGAAAATAACGGACTGGTGGGTGCGTTACCCGGATTATTCGGATCAGTCTGATCAATAAAAATTTCATCATAATCATTCGTGCCATCGCCATCCGTATCAGCCATGTGCGGATTGGTGTAATGAACAAATACTTCATCGTAATCATTCAACCCCTCGCCATCCGTATCCCAGTTGGTCACGTTTGTCCTATACGTGAAAATCTCTGGTCCATCCAGTAGCCCATCACCATCCGTGTCGGCGTTGGTCGCGTTCGAAAAAAAGGCAAGAATTTCGTCCCCATCACTAACCCCATCGTCGTCTGTGTCCCAATCCGTCGCGTTCGTGGGGTAGAGGAACAGCTCTGCGCTGTCATTGAGCCCATCGCTGTCGCTGTCGGACATAAGCGGATTAGTATTATAATCCCAAACCTCTTGGATAAACGTCAAACTATCTGAATCGAAATCATCTCCACCGCACTGGCGAACCTTGATGCACCTCAAACCAAAAGTCAATTCAGCCACGTAAGCCACGTCCCCCGCAACCGCCACCCCCAAGACGCTTGATGAGGGATCGTAAGCCCCGATCGGGGACGGCGCGGTCGGGTCACTAATGTTAACACACCGCAAGCCACCCCCCATATCGGCCACGTAGGCCACGTCCCCCGCGACCGCCACATCCCTTGCGCTTCCGGGCGTGTCGTAAACGCCGATCGGGGACGGCGCGGTCGGGTCGCTGATATCGATGCAGCGCAAGCCCGTCGTAGTATCGGCCACGTAGGCCACGTCCCCCGCGACCGCCACCCCATATGCGAATCCGGGCGTGTCGTAAGTCCCGATCGAGGACGGCGCGGTCGGGTCGCTGATATCGACGCACCGCAAGCCCCACCAACCATCGGCCACGTAGGCCACGTCCCCCGCGACCGCCACACCCCTTGCTAATCCGGGCGTGCTGCAATTTCCTAGTAAAGACGGCGCGGTCGGGTCGCTGATATCGATGCACTGCAAGCCTGAATCGGTCACGTAGGCCACGTCCCCCGCGACCACCACCCCATATGCGTTTCCGGGCGTGCTGCAATTTCCTAGTTCAGACGGCGCGGTCGGGTCGCTGATATCGACGCACCGCAAGCCCCACCAACCATCGGCCACGTAGGCCACATCCCCCGCGACCGCCACCCCCAATGCGTCTCCGAGTGTGCTGTAATTTCCGAGTTCCGCTGTTGCAGGGTGCAGTTCTAGAGGGTTGGAGGGTAAAATTTTTTTTTCATTCTCTTCATCAAATAGATCGGGTCTAAGGATGGAGGAAGTCGTTAAAATTAATGCTAGAGAAATCAAAGTTAGTAGGATAACCGTATTTATTTTTCCGCGCTTCTTGCGATTCATTCATTCCACCCACGTTGTGTTTCAAGTCATTTGCGAAACACACTTAACAGTAAAAACTTGTTGTAACAAAATACCATTATGAGAATTTAAACTACTGTGGTAAGAGTTGGATCTGGTAGCTCTTTCTACTAGCCAGAATTAAGAAATAATAAATAAATTCCTCATTTTAACAAAAATTCTTAGTGAATTTTAAGACTTGAACAATTTGATCTATAAAAAAAACAGCATAATTAATAAAATAGGAGTTTGGTATTATCAAAAAACGAAGAAAAATTTAGTGTAGAAGGGTGAAAAAATGAAATTCAGGCTTGATGATGAAGAAGTTGCGAAAGTTATGAGTGCGATGAGTAGCACGACGGCGGATTTCTATGATGCGGAAATGGTAATGGTTATGTTCATGACGGATCGGAAAGTAATGAAAAAGTTGGTTCCGAAACCATTAAAGCCCTCGCCAGTACCGCTGGTCTCGGTCTTTTTCGCTAAGTATCCCAGAACTAACTTTGGTAGCGTTTACAATGAGGCAGCGATGGGCTTAGCTGTTGATTATAAAGGTGAACAGGGGTCTTACTGTCTCACCATGCCAGTAACAGAGGATATGGCTTTAATCTTAGGGCGTGAGATCTATGGCTACCCGAAAAAGATCGCGGACAAAATTTCTTTGAACAAAAAGAAAGATGGATTAAATTGCAGATACGTCCGTAGAGGTACAGAACTCTTGAAGCTCTCTATGCCGTTCGAAAAAGAGCTGGATTCCAAAGAATTAGTCGAAATGCTCGGGCGCTTAACAATGCAAGAGCTCGATAAAGAGGAATGGGATGTTACATCTTTTAATTTTAAATTCTTCCCGTCTCCAACCTTGACAGGCTTTGATTATAAGCCCCGTTTAATAAAACAAATAACTACGTTCAGACCTGTTGGTAAGATGCAGGTGAGTGAGACCTTCGAACTCGATATAAAGTCATCGGAGGTAGATCATCTTGGGATTATTCCCTTCAGCAAACCACTGATTGGGTTTTATGGTATTTTTAATAACAGTATGCATGCTGGCGAAGTGGTGGCCGAAGTGGAAGAAGAAAAATTTATGCCCTATTCCTTTGGGAAAGTAGATTACATGCCAATGGATTAAAAAAAACCTAGAAACTGATTAAAAATGTCCAAGGTTAAAATTATCTATTCCGAAATTGAAGATGTGGTCGGTGTAGATTACATCTCTGATAAAGATTTCGTGAAAGCTGCGTATTCACGAAATGTGGATCCCGCCTTCCCGGATCGCTGGGCCGATATGATTGTACGTCCGGAAACCACCGAGGAAGTATCTGAAATTGTGAAGATTGCTAACAAACATAAAATTCATATGGTTCCACGAGGTGGTGGGGCGGATCTCGTTGGTGGTTCAGTAACTCAAGGGGGTATTCTTCTAGATCTGACTCGGATGAATAGAATTATAGAAATTAATGAAGATAACTATTATTGTGTGGTTGAATGTGGAATAACGTGGGGCGCGCTACTCTCTGAATTACAGAAAAAAAAGTTAACTACTGGCATAATGGGCCCAGGTAGTGGGTTTTCAGCGACCATTGGAGGCGGGCTTTCAAATGCCACCGTAGGGTTTGGCTCCACGAAGTATGGAGTCGTTCCCGATATTTGCCTTGGCGTGGAAGTGGTTTTGCCGAATCCCCAGGGAACGATTTTACGGACAGGAGCCGCCGCCAATAAATATGCAGAACCTTTTTGCCGATATGGGGTGGCCCCTGATTTTACGGGGCTTTTTATGGGTGATGTGGGAACGATGGGGATTAAAACAAAAGCTTTTCTGAAGATTTTTCCGCTTCCACCACTTATCGTCCGAAGAGACTACATGTTGCTGAATAAAAATTACAGTAAAGTAAGTGAAATAGCCCTTCACTTACAGAAGGAAGTACGGGATGGTCTTCACGATCTCTTGGTGGTTCCGTTTGATCTGGTCAACCTTGCAAGGATGATGGCAAAGGAAAAACCACCGAAACGAGCTAGAGTAAAAGGGCCCGTATTTACAATTATATTGGAAGCGTTCGATGAGCGAATTATGGATGTCTACCTTGAAACAGTGGATAAAATCATGAGCAAGTATGAAACTAGACCCTTCGAATGGCAAGAAGTTGATTTGAGTCTACCTTTGGCGGAGGATACTAAACTTGAGCTGAAGTTTGCTTTCAATTATTTTAATGAAGTCATTTCAGCGCAACCGCCCCAAATCTCATGTACCACCTGTCATAAACTTCCAATTTCATCTCTAAACGAGGCAGCAAAATTAAATAAAGAATTTACCCTAGAACATAGTAAAGAGTTTCCACCACGCAGTTTATCACTGTTCGCAACGGTTATTTTCGTTTTGCCGAATGGTCACGTTGTGATCGTAGGCGGAATGAGTGCAGACAATATTAATGATGAAAATTACCGTCGAGTGACGATGGAAATGTGGCACAAAAAGATACGAAACCAAGTGCGTTATGGGGCGGCACATTATTGGTTGGGAGAGGCGATTTCTCAATCGATCGTTGAGGCAGATGCGTACACCCCCGATTTCATCCAATTCTTCAAGAATGTGAAAAGAACGGTCGACCCCAACTTTCTTTTAAGCCCAAACAAGTTCCACATGTATAATTATGAGGATGATACTTCTAAGTATATTGTGAAAGAGGAATAGATTAGGTGAGTAAAGATGACAGAAACAGTAACTAAGAAGAAATTAGAGGAGAAATATAAATATCTTGAGAAAGTAAAAAATATGATTATGCAGTGTATCAGTTGTGGAGATTGCCGGGAGGCGACTGATTACACCTCAGATCCTCCGAAATGGGGTGTCTGTGTCGCACGCGAGCATACCCCAGGTTTTGAACCATTTTTTGGACGGGGCAAAATGCAGATCATTCGGTCAATTTGGCAAGGGAGACTGGAATTAAGTAGAGATTTAGCAGAAGTAATCTATCAATGCACCACCTGTAATAGCTGTTCAATTGCATGCGCTTATGATTTCGATAATGCAACCGTATATGAAGCCTTAAGAGCAGAGCTGGTTGAGGCTGGCTGTGGATTGGACTCCCATGCAACAATGAATGATGCAATCAACGAATATCTAAACCCCTATAAACGTGAAAATGTTCAGAAAAACGCATGGCTGGAAAAGTTGGACTTCAAGGTTAAGGATGCTAGTGTGGAAACGGCGGATGTTCTATATTTTGTGGGATGTACAGCCGCTCTCACTTCGGACATCGAAACAGTTGCGATCAATACGGCAAAAGTCTTACATAAATTGGGTGTGGAATTTGCAGTTTTAGGGGAAAAAGAAGTGTGTTGTGGAAGTGTAGCACTCCGAACGGGGGATCGAAAAACCTTTAATTTTGTAGTGGAAAAAAACGTTGAACTCTTTCAGAAAGCAGGTATTAAGACTATCATCACGAGTTGTGCGGGTTGTTACCGGACCCTAAAGCAAGATTATGCCGAAAAGTTGAGTAACTTAGATATCAAGGTGCTTCATACGCTTCAGTTTATTCAACAACAACTCGATGAGAAAAATATTCAATTGAAAAATTTAGGCATCACCACAACATTTCACGACCCGTGCCATACAGGCAGAGGTTCTGGCGATGAGCCACTTTATGAGGAACCAAGGAAAATTCTGGCTCAAATGGCTGAAATAAAAGAAATGAAAACCATTAAACAAAATGCCAAATGCTGTGGTGCAGGGGGTGGCGTTAAGAAGGCTTTCCCAGAGTTAGCTTTAGATATTTCAAAAGCGAGACTTGAAGAAGCGGAAGAAACAGGCGCTGATCACCTTGTAAGTATCTGTCCCTTCTGTTTTAGAAATCTTTCAGATGCCATTAAAGCGACCGATTCTAAAATAAAGATGATTGACCTTTTAGAGTTAATAGAGCAAGCCTTACCTTAACCATCTTTTTTTGAAAGCTTTAAATATTTTCGTTATATATGAACTATTGTGAGTACATAATGAAAGAATCTACCAGTCTCCAGATTGATAAAAAAACTTTAGAAGTATTAAAAGAAGTAAAGGATTATCCACGTCAGACATATAATGAATTAATTATGAAAATGGTTGAAGTTTATGAGCGATTTAAATCAAACAATCAATATAATGAATTTCTTCATAAAATACAACAAATGAAAATGAGAGAATTATGGGATAATGAACCAGATGAAGAATGGGAAAAAACTTAAAAGTGGAGATGTAATCCTTGCAACGGTTCAATTTACAGATACTTTTGAGGTAAAGAAGCGACCAGCTGTAGTTCTATTTGAAGAATACGATAATGTAATCGTTGCTGGTGTTACTAGTAACTTAAAAATGGTCGGAATTCCTTTGAGTAAGGAAGAAGGGGCAATAAAAGAAAGTATCATCAAAGTAAATTACATTTTCACAATTTCTAAAGTCATGGTTTCTAAAGTTTTATTCTCTTTAACTCCCAAAAAAAGAAAAATATTATATGATGAATTACTAAAAAAACTATCAAATTTAATCAAATCCAAATAAACGGAGATTTAGCAGGCCGATTTATTTCAGCCACCTGTTTTTACTAGGTAATTTTGAGTGTTTCAATCATTGGATGAGTCTTTACCACTCTTTTTCTTCTTGCTCACTTGTAACTGGGATATTTTTGTTTCCAATTCGGATACTTTTTTCCCGAGGGTCCTACGTTTAAGGAAGAGAAAAGCACTCACCGCGGCCAATGCACCGATTACGATACCCATAACAATCAAGAGGATGGTATTCGTGGGATCGGGCGGGAGATCACCAGACTTACCGGGATAATCACCAGAGTTCAACGGATCCGTGCCCGCATCAATCTCAGCTTTATCCGAATATCCATCGCCATCCGAATCGGGATCAGTCGCGTTCGTTCCATAGATTAAAACCTCCTCGCTATCGTTGAGCCCGTCCCCATCCGTATCAATGCTTGTCGCGTTCGTTCCAAAGCCCAAAATTTCTACCCCAGCCGTTAATCCATCGTAATC
>JAEOSY010000667.1 GCA_016840125.1 Candidatus Helarchaeota archaeon
AGATAGTAATATTTCGTATATTCACGGAAAAAATGAGGGGTCGGGCAATTCTTCATTATTTTGAGGTTGTAAAGAAAGAAACTGAAGGAAATGCTATGTTGCATTAAATTGGTTACAAAAAATAAATAAATGGAGTGTATTGAGAGAATGGAGGAAAAATCTTCACTTAAAAGGTTGATTGATGGAGTAGGCGCAAGTAAATTCGCAAAATTATTGCGAGCAGTACTAGATAGAATTCCAATCGTGTTGATTGGAAGCGATTCAACGGGTATTGATAATCTAGTGGACACTTTGGTTTCCCTAGCCCCACACCGTCACCATTATATCTTTCGTACTGATTTTATGCTCCCGGAAGAATATTTGAATTTATACCAGGAAGAAGAAGATAACTTTAGTATCCCGCGAGCGATCTTCAGTTCGCGCACACAAGATTCCCCTTTTATCTTTCAAACTGTGGAGAATTTAAAGGGTTGGGTGATAGGGTTTAGTATCGCAGAGGAGATAAAAAAGATAGATATTATATCGAATCTGAGTAACCTCTCGCGAAAATTCTTAATCATCAACCAAGATCTTGATAGCAAGGTTCAGCTATCATTTAATGGGTTAAACGGAAACGATTTGAATTTGCAGCTTGAAAAGAAAATTATCGAGAGAGCAATTAAAAAGACAGAGGTAGCGGTTGAGAAGATGAAGCGAGTAATAAAGAAGCGGATTAAGGTGGATCCTTCAAAGGGAGTGATGGAATCAATCATGGAATTTGATAATGAAGCCGAACAGATCCAATCAAACATTTTAGATTCAGAGATCAAGGCCTTTGCCCATGCAGGAGAGAGAGCGTTAGCAATCGTGAATCGAATAGACCTTCTTATAAATGCCGGATTTAAAATAGAGATTTCGGGGAAAACTTTGCTTGAGACCATTGATTACCAAGAGGTTAGCTATGAAAGGCTCCTTGAGTTTGTCCAGGCAGAGTATGGTTTGGATTTCAGGCATTGCCTCAAAGGGGGACGGAGCGCAGCTGTTGGAGATCGGATCGACGGGTTCTGGGGGTAGGTAACTTATGGGTCCTGAAATCTTGCTTGTCCACCCTCCGAATATTTTGAGGGCAACAGCTCTAAAAACTTCAAGTATCTCACCTCACCTTTGTGGATACGGGTTATTACACATTGGAACTTATTTGAAGAACTTGGGGTATAACGTTGTGTGCTGGAATATACCCTTGGCATACAAACTGGGATTGGATAATCGGGACCTCGAGGGGATTTTTAAGACCTATGATCCCTTAGTGACTGGAATTGAGCTCAATTGGCTTCATTTAAGCAAGGGTGCTCTGGACTTGGCGAAATTCTTAAAGAATATTCACCCTAACACCCCCATCATAGTAGGGGGGGTCCATGCGACCTTATTTGCGAAGGAGATTATTAAATCCTATGATGCAGTCGATATGGTAGTGAAGGGTGAGGGGGAGCGAATCATGGGGGAGTTAGTGGAAAAAGTTGAAAAGGGACAGAGGCTTCAAGGTGTCGCCGGAACCGTTTCGAGAGTGAATAGCAAAGTAGTTGAGACTGAGGGTGGAAAGATATTTACAGATATAGATGAAGTACCGCCGTACATTCCAAACTTTTTGAAGCCGCGCCAGCTTAACCCATACAATATAGCTCTAATTAATACCTGTCGTGGTCCATGCAATTTTCACTGCCCTCACTGTGTTGGGGCGAGGGAGAGTTACTGTTTATCTCCTCGCACGGAGATCGCTTTCCACTCAACCGACTGGATTATCAAGCAAATCCAGATACTTTTGGATTATGTCAAGGAATTATCAATCCAGGATTATATCTACTGCAGCCCAAAACGCCTCGTGGAGTTAACTAAGGCACTACAAAGAGAGAAATTGCGGGAGGAGTTTGATTATTTCAATTTAGCGGTTGTCCCCACTCAGCAAATAGACCAGAGTATTCTCCAGAGCTTGGCAAAGGCAGGTATAGGCAATATGGATGTTGGGATTGAAAGCGGGTCTGATTACATCCTTCAAAAATTAGGAAGACCCTACAGTAGGGGGCAAGCTACTCAATTTCTTACTACTACTGTAAAAAACGGAATCATCCCGAAGACCTATTGGATGATAACAGGGCTGGAGCGAGGGACGGATTTAGAAATGAACCGGAGTTTCTTAAAAGAAACTATCGAGTTGGGGGCAGTGCCGCGGTGGGTAACGCCGCTCTGCGCTTTACCTGGCACGCACCTGTTTGAAAATGCGGATGAATATGATCTTACTTTGAATTTCCACTCATTTCAAGATTACATGAACTTTTCCTTACAAAAATTTAATCGAGATGCATATTACCCCAAATTAATTACGCATTCAACGCCGATTATGGATGTGTATGAGATATTAGAAGCCGTTGCGGACTTAAAAACTTTAATTCTCAAGAGCGAAGAGCAGATTCGGGAGATTTTAATGAAGAATGAGGCGCGATTTCAACAAGTCCAACCCCACCTCTATGAACAAGATCTTTATCGCAGAATAAAGACGGGAATACACTACATTCGGACAACTTTCTTTTGATTGTTTATTCGTCTCTAAAATCTCAAGGAATATTTAAAAGACTGAACAATCAAAAAAAATAACATCTAGAGATGAATGGCAAGCCGAAGAAAAAAGTGGAAGAAGGGAAGCATCTATATCGGGTTGAATGCAAGGATTTAGCAGAGCGCTGTGGATTTGAATGTCTTTCATTGAGGATGGTTGGATTATGGTTAAAGAGAAAGCTTTGAAAAAGAAGGAGAAGGCAAAAGAGAAATTAATGGATATTTTGCAAAAAGTTCAGTATTCATTTACTACGGTTGTTATTGGGGATAATGTGAGTTCTATTGAAAACCTATTGAATAAAATCCCTTACATTGCCATAATTCAACGGGAAATACCCTTTTTATCTAATATTGATTATGAGCTCGGACGGTTGCGAAAAATTATGAAAACTGCCCCTTTAACTCCTTCCGAGTTTAAAAACTTAGAGAAATTATCCAAAGAAGTAATCAAATATTTCGATATAGAAAAACCATATCCAGACTCCGCTGAATCACGATCGCCACCTCCAAGCCCAAGACCACTTAAAAATTGGAAAAAAACTCCCATTATTCTCTCAATGGTTGAAGAAAAGGAGCGATCGGTAAAGGGTGGTTTGGTTATTTCAAGCATTGGTGGAAAGATAGAGTTTTCCAAAGTTTATCACGAGGTGAAATTAGAAAAATGTCGTATGTGCAAGGGGAAGAATTTTTCTTTCGTGGATGACCAAAAGGAAATGATCTACTGCAATAAATGCGGGCAACGATATCAAGTACTGGAACCTGACTCCAAAAAAGTTTGGACATTCAAATGAGGCAACTACAGTAATAGTAGAAATCAATTTTAGTTAAATCTGAACAATGAATAATTAAATCGGTTGTCTAGTTGTTTACTAATAATTCAAACGGTACAATTTCATATTTTAATTGAATGGGTTTAGAAGACATTAAAAAAAAGAGGGAAATTGAAATATACGTATGTATATCTTTTTTATGGCCAAGGCCAAGGGATCCAAGGGTCGGCAGTATTTGTGTCAAACACTGGGTCTCCGCTTTTAATGCCCCGAATAACATTGGCTAAAGATAGGAGCCGACTTTCACTTAACTGGTCAATTTTGTTCATTTTAAACACCTTAATTTTTAGGGTAACCACACAGCGCGATGAGCATATATAAACCCCCCAACATTGGATGAAATGCGCAATTTAGGGATGGTATGTGGGCTTTTACGTTTAATACAAAATGCAAGTTCGGAGCGTAGATAGTTATCTGAAATTGTCCTTGAATAATAAAGATCAGTTTAAAAAAGAGCCCCTTCGCGATACCCCTGTGTTTACTGAATTATCCAATCTAAGTTCAGCGTTTAATAGAGAGATCCGCTACCTAACTTGTTAAACTTATTTGGAGCGCGATTTCCTCCTAAAGAAACCTGTTATTCAAAGGGGGATGTTCCTTTATAGTTTGACATTACCCTCTAATCTCCTTAGCAAAGTTTCGGATATGGAAAAATTTGAAGCGTTGTAAATTTTTCTACCCCTCTCTCTGGGAGTCTACATCCCCTAATTAGATCCAAGGTACAGCAGAGTGTCTTAGGAGGAGGGGAATGAGCGTAATCAGTATGCAGCCGAATCAAAACAATTTTCTCTTTAATTTGCTAGTAAAGTTACAGAGGTTTGTAATTTGAACGCAAAAAATCAGGATCTATTATGTTCGGAAGGGAATCATGAAGAAATTTATGACCCCGTAAAAGGAGAGTTTATCTGTGGGAAATGTGGTCTAGTCTGTGGGTCGGAATTCGATCGCAGTGCTGACCTTTCACCAGAGAAGATATCGGACTTGAATTCACGCATAAAAAATACATACTTTGGAAACCGAGAGGAACTCGTCGATGGGTTGGGGAGCTATATAGATTTTCATAACGCGAAGTTTATGCACGATTGTAATTACCACCCATTACCCCCCCGTAATCGATTTCTTTTCGGAAGACTGAAAAAACGATATGAGTTAAAAAGTCGTCTCGGCTTACAGCGAAGAGAATTTGAAGTGTTGGCTGAATTAACTAAGATAGCTTCGGATCTCAAACTATCGGACAGTGATAAGAGACGGGCAGCACATATATACCGAGAGATTTCCCTGAAACTGCAAGCGGCAGGGGACATAAAACGTAAGAATATTCGGTTTAGAGTGTTAGGTTTAGCTATCGTTTTAATGGCGAAGGAGTCAAAGAACGGGAAGGTTTTAACCGTGCAGGAAGTTGCAGCTTCGTTTCAAAAATTTAATCATCGCGTCTCTGGTTATAATATTATTCGAACAGCTTTGTTACTCAAATGTGAGCTCGACGGTATTCTGAAGACCCATCGTAGTAAAAGGAGTGAGGAGTACATTCACACGATCGTTAATCAAATTGTTTCAGATGAGCGGATAAAGGCACGAATACAAACAAAAATTCCAAAGCCAGCCTTTGAATATAAAAAAGCCTTAATTTTTGAGAGCCAAGCACTTCTAGAACGAATTCCGGATAAGGTGAGAGGCGGGCGAAACCCGTATTGTCTGGCAATTTCAGCAGTCTATGGTGTGGAGAAGTACCTCTCCAAAAAGTGGCGGTACGTGTCCATTTTTGGGCAAAGACTCGTGGCGGAGATCACAGGTATAAACGAATGGACGGTTAAAAATGGCTGGAAATTACTAATTGAGCCTTTGATTCATAATTGACTCAAGGAGGGAGGATGTATCGCCTTGAATAACAGGACACTGCGTTACTCTTTTCTCGTAATTTTCTTTTTTATATTCATGACTTCACTCTTCATCGCATCCGCAGCTCGAATTTCTGACGATGAATCAACTCTAATCTGGGAAAAAGATGGATCTGGGAATTCTTACCAAAAGCTAGACCGATTCGGAGTTGTTATGATTTATAACCTCACAGTCGATAGAACCTCGGCCGAGATAGGGGAGAATGTTACGGTTTCAACCGTGTATTCCCTACACTGCAATCCCGGGTACCATCAGGAGTATGGGATGATCGGGATTGATACGCCAACCTGGTTTGAGTATCGCAACCGTTTGGTTGACGGTGCTACTTTTCATAATATAACCGAGGTCATTCCGATTGTCCCCAACCACTTTGATGGGGATGATATTTGCAAGGGACGGGTTAAGATTAAAATATTTAATATGTCTGACCCCATGGATTTCGTAATCTATTCCAATCAAACAGCGAATGAAATACTGTTAGAGAAAGCCCAACTGAACTATTCCCTCATTGAACAGACTCCATTAATCCCCTTTTCACATGAGATATTGAACCTTTCCATCTTCATTGTTAATGAGCATTCTACCAAGTACGCTTTTTCAAACAGTTCCATCCGGGTGAATGTGAGCAATGGCGCCAACGCAGTGAACTTCTCTGGGGTCACTGATTCGAATGGCCACCTAAATTTCACAATCAACTGTTCCCAACTTGGAGGGGGGAATTACACAGCCTCCTTAGAAAATGCGGCGACTGATGATTACAGTACAACGCCTTACTCCTTTCAACTTGAAGTGTTCGACGAGGACACCAGCATCAACTGTAGCCTGCTCAATGCTGAAAGCATCTATGCCAATGTGGATTACGATAGCTCTAACTTTACGAAAGCTTTCTTCCTAATCGAGAGTGCCTTTGAGGCGAATGTGAGCTACGTTTCGGCGTTTGATAGTGGGAACTGCACAAAAATTACAAAAATTGGAAATCTGTACCTGGCCACCCTCAATAGCCCAAGCATCGCCGGCACGTACGGGGTGAGTTTCGTTGCCCAACCCCTCCTTGGGGGGGCAGACATCGCGTTTAATCACTCCCTCGAGGTCAGGCGGCGTCCGACTGAGCTGAACGTCACCTTCACCCGGTATGAAAACCAGGAGCACATCACCTGTCAAATCAATGTTACAGATTTACTGGCGGATCACGCTGCGGTACCAAATGGATCGATCTCGATGATGGTGAGATATAATGACTCTAACTGGGAGGTGGGTCCAGTACAATGCGATTCGCAAGGGGTTGCGGAGGTTGTCTGGACACCCCCAACTCGAATTCAGGAGGCGTACCTCTCCCTGCAATTCCGATTCAATGCTACCCAAGTGTATCAAACGTCATTCTCAATGCGGAATGTTACCGTGGCACGACTTGAATATTCTGGACCATTGCAGGTATATGTAACAAAAGAATTTGCAATCAGCGCCGTTGTATTCGCGCTCAATGGGACACCCCTCCCTAACCACAATATAAAGCTAGTAATTGACGGGGTGATTTTTAACCTTACGACGAATTTGAATGGCGCCATTTACTTTTCTACGGTAGCACCCCCCCACACCGCCAGGGTAAGACTTGAATTTCAGATCTTGGGAGTGAGTGGTGTTCTACCAGCAAATAAAATCGTCCATATATCCATTGAATTAGATTCACTCCACCAGATTTGGGATTCACTTGGTTATATGCTCTTGGGATTTGGAGTAGTGGGCATTGCATTTCTTTATGCGAAGAAGAAATTGACAGGGCGAAATCTAGCCACACTTTAACTTTTGCTTTTACTTTTCCATTTACTCTACATAACCTTCAGTGTAGATCCGTGAGGTGGAGGCGCCTTGGAATTGCGTATTTAGAAAAGATCCGATGAACGATAGTAATTTTGATTTGCGCATTTTACAGAGAGGAAAAAGTCGGAGTAAGATTTTCGTAAAAAAAGGAAACATGACTATTCCTTGACGTAATAAAATCATTGAATTTCTTTCCATCACCTCACGAAGGAAGAGTGATAAGTGAAGGGTACGCTGAAAAAGTACCGGTCGGGTTCAAACTACTATTCGCGTCTTGACTTAAGGGTTTTATAAGCGGTTTTCGGTAGGTGTTATTGATAATGGATTGTCCCTTACGAACAATCCACTTACAGAGAGGTGAAAAAAAAGTCATGTTTGGCATATGGTTTTGGATCATCGTCATAGGTGGCATTATAATTTTGGCCTATAAAATCGCGATGGACTCACGAAAAGCAAAGCCCGCTAAATACGGGCACTTAATCGAACAAACACTAAACAAGGTCGACGGAAACAAGATGGGGGTTCCTAATGAGGGTCTCGATGACGGGTGGATCCAAGCGAAAAATAAAGTTACTGCTTTCAGAGGTGAGATGCATTCAGCTCGGTTCACCCCCGTTTCACAACCAGTGGCGGTGAAGAGGACACAGGGCAGATCTCACTACCCCTTGGAGGACTATTGAAATGGACGACTCTGCTGAGAAAAAGTCTGCTTTTACTTATAAAGGACGGGGGCTCTTCGAACCTGCGATCAATATCAAAGAGTACTTACTCAAGTTGATAACTAATAAGGGTCCAATCACGCGGTCCGAACTCACCAAAGAGACTGGCATCCCGCGAACGACCATCTATGATACAATAACTAAGATGTTGTTGGATGAACAAATCCGGAAGTACTCGGTGCCCTCCAAACGGAAGGGACGACCCCGGGTTTTCTACGAGATTCTCCCAACAACTAATGTTCAAAAATAATTTCAACCACTCCCCCTTTTTTTATTAAAAAGGGGGATCAAGCTTCGTACCCATACTACTTCTCCTGAAAATTAGGAGCGCTGCTGCGATGCCAATAAATAATGAAGATAGACTCAAGGGAATTTCACCCGACGTTTGAACTAATTCCAAGGAAAATATCCCTGATCCCTCCACCCAGACTACAATCACGGCATACCTCCCTGATTCATGAGGATTGATGTATGGAATAGACTCATTAATTCCTAAACCCACAATTTTGCTGGTCCGGTAGTACCCATTAGTATCTGCTGAATTTCCAGATTCTAAATGATAGAGGTAGAGATCAAAATCACATCCGGAAGGAACTCCCAATTCGATTTGGTATTCTCTTCCTAAGTAGAGGAATACTTCATACAATTCAATACATTCCATGTTATCTAAAAAGGACATGGCTGGAGCTCCAAGTGGTAAACTTTTCGATCCTCTTTCCCATTCGATTAATACCACACTACTTTGAAGTCTTGTATAAATTTTTGAGTAATATGGATTAGCGTTATTTGGGCGAAGAACGTTCCATTCGAGCGCCAGACCTCCTCTAGTCGAAGAATCAATGCAATTTAAGTAAGAGCTATCTGAATAGAGGAAACTATCATAATTAGCTTGATAGGATTTCATCCAAACCACTTGATATTGGTCTGGAGTTACGGTTTGCGTCTGATAAAACG
>JAEOSY010000668.1 GCA_016840125.1 Candidatus Helarchaeota archaeon
CCCCCCCCCCCCCACCCCCCCCCCCCCCCCCCCCCCTTGGTGTATCTAGGATTTCCGAATCAGTAATACCGCCTTTTTCCAGAATAAATTGAGCCCTTTCCACTAAATCTCTCTCAGTATCAGCAATCAACCTTGCTATTTCGGGCTTGAGCAATTTCTTATAAACTACAGCCAAGGCTTGTAATAAAACTTCAATTCGTTCCCGAATATTTAGCTTGAGAAAAATCCCTAATGCCTTACTTAAATGATTCAAGCCATCCACGTAATAATGTAAATTGCAAAATGTAGCTCCAATTTGAAATTCTAACTTGGCATAATGAAGGACGTCGCGTATACTTTGATGAAGGATTATAAACTCATTGTAATGTTTCTCAAACTCAGCCTTATCACCGGAATGTAGATGTGTCAGGGCTAATTGAGCATATAATTCCATTAAAACAGATGATGAGCCCGATCTTTTCTCAACGTCTATTAACTTAGATAAATACCCCACTGCTGACTCCAGCCGTCCTGCAGCCCAGAGAAGGGACGAGATGGCGGAGGTGGAATCAATTAGATCTTGGTCGGATCCAGCTTTTTCCTGTTTAAAAATTGCAAGTGCTGTCTTTAAATGTTTTAAGCTCTCTTCAAATTTATTATTCTCTCGAAGTATATTCCCCTTTAATAAATTAATCTGCCCAATTTGATATCTTGACTCCTTTTCAATTGCAATTGCTAATGCTTGATTGAAGATCTCCAGTGCCGTATTTTTTTGGTCAGATTCGCTAACAATCGTTCCTAATAAAATAATATCATTTAATATTCCATCAGTATCATCAAGCTCTTCATGCAGTTTATTTGCTTTTTTGATTTCTTGGATTGCGAGTTTAAACTCGCGTCTTTCATAATAAAGTAATGCTAGATTGTAATAATCTAATGCTAAACTCTGATGGTTATTGATCCTCTTATCAATAGAAACGGCCCTATTAATAAGACTAAGGGCGATTTGATAGGGATCTTCCGTGACGGATTCGAGCTTAGAGGCTTCTATAATAAATTTTACTAATTTAGAATCACTAATAGATATCTTCAAGAGAAGGTTTGAGAGGATCCTTAGTATAATTGTGTATTTTGTAGCAGTTAAATCTTCGTTTGCATGACAAATTACCAAGACTTTTCCAAAAAGTTGAAGGGCTCGCTCTATTTGCCCGCTATAGAGTGAGAGTAGACCCAAAGTGGTATTAACATCTATATTTTCAATAAGGTACTTTTTAATCAGCCCATCGTTTCTTATTTGAAGGGATAAGTCAAAGGATTCATTTAATAAAGGGGCTTTTTTAAGAAATGTCTTAATTCTTATATGGTTATCGTCAGTATTTTCAAATATCTGATCGAAAATGAGTAGAAATATTTCATTTTTAAAAATTTGTAGAATAATCCTGAATTCTGTGTCACCAGAGTCTGCAATCATCCGGCTTATAATCATTTTTACGCCTTCAGTATTCCACTTATTCGTCTCAATGAGAATTCGTTGAAAATCTTCGATTGATCTATTTAGTCCCTCTTTTTGGATCAGATCTTGCAGATTTTCAACTAGTTTCGCCTTGTCTCTAGTTTGTAAGAATTCCAGAAGTAGAGCAGTTGACATCTTGTTTACTACCTCAGATTATTTTCTTAACTAGTATTTATTACGGTTATTTATTTAGTAGAGGAATAATAATAAAAAAAAAGTATAGAAGTTAATTTATAGATTTCTATCGTTATTATTCAAAAATAAAAGAGGAGGAGCAAAAAACTCAAATATCTTACATTAATAAGCTACCGACTTTAAGGGCTAATCGGATACGGTAGATTGGTGAGAGACGGACTTTCCTGGTCAGCATCTTCCACATTGCTTTGAATAATCCCTTAAAACGATGACCAAAAGGTCCAATAATAGCATCACCTAGGACTCCAATATCCCAGTGGGAACCATAGATTATAACTTTGGCATCTTCATGTTTAAAATCTTTAAACTTAATGTTCTCGGAGCTGCATTTCGGACATTTTTCTTCGACAATAGTTTTAGTAGGCTTGAGGATCAGTTCTTCACCATCAGGACGCTCGGGAAGGATAATCTCTTCTTCATGAGTTGGGAGATCGCCCCAAGTCCCTTCCCATTTACATGCTTTACACTTGACCACGGGGGTAGGTAAACTCTCATAACGGATCCACTTCTTTCCATCGACTTCTTCAAAATGTAACATAAGAGCCTCATTGAGGTTAGGTAATGTGAGTTGAGCTTTAATGCCATAAAGATCTTCCATCAATTCCGCACGTTCGTCTTTAGGTTTTGACCGAAGACCCGCCAAAATCATTTCGCCAATTACTTCAGCGCCAGTTTTCAATTTTCATCCCGCCTAAAACAGAGAATTTGATTTTTATATTTATAAATCTACATTCCTTTCTCTACTTTTTAAATGTAATTACAGTCATTACTTGCTCTGAATTTTTCGTAAGAATAAGTAGCTTAATGCAATAAAAGCAATTGTAACTAAGAAGATAACCGCAAATCGTATAGTTCCACCCTGCCAAATCAGATAATCGAAGGTAAGAAATTGAAGAATAGGGCCAACTACTACACTACTAATAGGAATAGGGATGACTATCACAAATAGATAGACACCTGAATATGTGGCTTCTTGACCCGTTGGTGATAAATCCATAAGAATAGCATATTGATATGTAAGGATGGCAATTACGACAAAGAGTATTATAGAAATAATCAGAAAGACCGAAACAAAGAGAAATGCACCCGAACCGAGAAGCAGAAAGATAGTAAAAGGAATAATACATAAGCCTATTAAAAGAGAAAATTTAAAGGCTTGCAATTTCCCTCGATTTTTTGCAAGTCGATTGAAAAGATAAAAATAAAAAATCGTGCCAGGAAGAAGAAAGGGAAGTAATAGAAGAAGATCGATTGATTGAGATCTTAGAAAGGGCATTAAAACCAAAACAGACATAGAATAACCCAAAACAAAGAAGAAAGATGCTAACAAGTAATACCGAAAATTGCGATCTGAAATCGTTCTTTTTAGGGTTTGAATCATATTATCGGTTTGAGGGGCTTCTTGTATTTTAGAAAGATCTTCACGAGGACCAAAGAAGAAAGCGAAAAGAACTGTTCCGATAAAAATTAATCCTACTACAACCGTAATAATTATGAACGGAAATCCCTCTTCAAGAACCGGAACTTCAATTACTGCGGCGATGATTAAAGCCCCGACAGTGCCAATCGTTCCAAAAAGATTAAAAATTAGAGAGGTTGTAACTCGTTCCTCAGGAGCCGTGAGATCCATATACAAAGACCAATAGGCACAATACTCCAAACGATATAATACTGCATAGATGGTTGCCATTAATGATAAGACGATAAAAATTGAAATAACTGAAAGAGAAAAAACAAATCCTAAAACGATGTAAGCAATTCCAGAAGGAATAACTAACAAAAAATAGGGACGCCTCTTACCCCAACGCGTATTAGTCCTGTCTGATAAATACCCGGCGAAAAGATATGTGATGGCTCCTGCGGTAAATGAAATTGCTATTACTAAGAAAGAAAAGATCTCATTAAGAGGATTTCCTTTAAAAATAACTTCCTTAAAAAACGTCGGCATGAACATAAACAATACCATAAATGCCATAGCGTTCCCAATCTGTCCAACGGACAACTTGAGTAAGGCAGTCTTCTTCATTCGGATGACCTCTATTTATACTAATGATGTAACACATAGGACAATTTCTTTATTAATGTTGAACCTGTATTCCACAAATTCTCTGCTATTATTATCAAAAGATTTTTTAATTTATTTCAATACTCGATCGTAAAAAGACCCAAAATTGTTTGGTAGGTTAATGAGTTAAGATGGATCTAACAATATTATTTCTCATAATTGGGACGCTTGGTGGCGTAATTTCAATCTTATTTGCCGCGTATTTGTGGTTTCAAATAAAAAAACTATCCACTGGTGAGGGAAAGGAAAATGAGATTTACAATCATATACGAACGGGTGCGAAAGCTTATTTAAAACGTGAATTTAAGACGATCTTGCTTATTGCTGCAGTTCTTGCAGTAGTTATAGGGCTAGCACTTAATGGATGGGTCGCGCTCTCCTACGTGATCGGAACAGTTACTTCCCTAGCCGCGAGTTTTATTGGAATGGATCTTGCTACACGGACGAACGTCCGAGTTACTCTAGCTGCCAAGCGCGGGTTAATACCCTCTATGCGAACAGCATTTAAAGGGGGCTCAATTATGGGGATGTTAGTTTTTGGAGTTAATATTATTCAGATTATTATTATCTTTACGGTGTTTTATTATGGGGTAGGAATGACATTAAATACCGTAATGATAAATATCGTGGGTTGTGCCTTTGGATCTTCATTTACATCGGTTATTGCACAGCTGGGTGGTGGAATTTACACGAAAGGTGCGGATGTCGGGGCGGATATCGTTGGAAAGGTAGAGGCAGGAATTCCCGAGGATGATCCTCGGAATCCAGCGGTAATAGCAGATATGGTTGGGGATAATGTTGGAGATTGCGCTGGACGAAGTGCGGACTTATATGAAACATTAACTTCTGAAATTCTATCCTCAATGATACTTGGACTCGCAATATACGGGCTTGCTGTAGCTACTGGACCACCAGCCTCTACGATGGTTGGAATTGAAATAATTTTCTTCCCCTTTGTGATTAGATGCATCGCTGCTATTGCAACAATAGTGGGCTATTACTTTGTAATGTGGACGAAAAAAGGGGAAGATGCATGGGGGATTTTAAATCGAGGTTTATATCTGAGTAGCGGAATAGTAGCTGTTTCATATATTATTATGGTTTTTCTTCTTTTCAACTCGTTACCGTTAATGATCGCCGCTATTTTAGGTGTTGTAGCAAACCTGGTTTTAGGTAAAATTATTGAAAATTATACGGGATTCAATTCTAAACCCGTTGAGGAAATTTCAAAAGCATCAGAAACGGGAGCAGCTACTAATATTATTACGGGAATGGCTAATGGTCTAAGATCGATTTTTGTTCCTCTGGCGTGTCTCGTCGTTTTGATTCTTGGAGCATATGGATGTGGTGTGGCATTTGGCATCGAAATGGGGTTTGCACCAGATTTCGGAGCAACAAACTTCAATGTAACTGCGGGTATTTATGGAATTGTTCTTATGGCGATTGGAATGACAAGTGGTACGGGCATAATCTTATCAATGGATGGATTCGGTCCGATTGCAGATAATGCAGGGGGTATCGCTGAGATGGCAGAAATGCCTCCTGAAATTAGAGATATTATTGATAGGCTAGACGCGACGGGAAATAGTACAAAATCTCTGACCAAAGGCTTTTCCATAATATCCGGCACAACTATTGGATTTGTTACGATTTTTGCATTTTTGGTGCTTTTAAGAGATGCGATTGGCACAGATCCAATCATTAATCTTGGTGATCCCAGAGTTGCCGTCGGTGGAATCCTCGGAGTAATTACGGTATTTATGTTCGTTGCTTTATTAATGAAAGCAGTTGGAAATACAGCCGGTGTTATAATTGAAGAAGTACGACACCAATTTAGAACTAAGAAGATTCTGGAAGGTGAGGATCAGCCAGACTATGCGCAATGCGTAGATATTAGCACAGTTTCCGCTTTAAAAAATATGATATGGCCCTCCCTTTTAATCCTTATCATGCCGATCCTTGTAGGGCTAACATTAGGGCCAATAACACTTGTAGCCTACTTGATTGTCGCGACATTCGTCGCCGGCGGATTTGGAATCTTCATGAATATTGCAGGAGCCTCTTGGGATAACGCTAAAAAATATAGGAAAACCTTACGAGAAAAAACCAAACCTGCAACTATAGAAGCCTATAAAGCAGCTGTAATTGGAGATACAGTCGGAGATCCTTGTAAAGACACGGCAGGGTCCAGTCTAGGTAGTTTCGTTACAACCATCAACAATATGGGGTTGACATTCTTCCCACTATTCGTCAACTTCTCGCTAATGTTTTTAATATTCGGAACCTATTGAATAACTAAACCTCAAAAAAATCCCTTCCCATTTTTATTCTCAATCGATCAACCCATCTTTTAATTGTTTATGGGCTTTTAGCAACGTTCTAAAATCCAATTCTTTTTAACTTACCATCTTCTTTTTTTCTTTAAATGGAGTCACAACTAATTCAAATCATTGAATTTCTAGTCCGACAACAGTTCTATAAACGGGAAGATATCATAATGGACCGGACGAAGGAGCAACGGATTCACGTTGAGAACTCTGGGCAAGCGATTTACAAGTTTATTTCGCTCTTATCTGCCGGTCTCCCGATTATCTTAGCTGGAGACTACACAAAATATTTAGTAATGTTGAAAAAACACTTTGAATTCGATGAAACAAAGGTTATCCGAAAATTTTCAAAACAGGTTTCCTTTTTAAGCCCTGAGGAGAAAGAACCAGGTCTTATTGTAACATTTCTTTTGGGGGAAGTCTTGGGGGATGTACGGGAGACTCTCTTTAAAAAATATCTCCAACAAATAAAAAGGGAGCTTAAAACCCAGCTCAAAACTAAGAAAAAGACGGGTATCAGTTTTGAAGACGTAACCGCAAATGCTTTCGAGCGAAATGATCAGAATATCTCACTTATCTATAACCTTTGTTTCTTGAAATTCATTGCTGAAGTTGTTAATTCCCCGGATTTGGGAAGAGTAACTGATTCGCTGTTAAATAAATATACAAACCAATTTATTGAAAGTGTTATTAGGTAGAATTTAGAACTTCTTCTTCGAAATCGTAGAGATAATAGAAGTAGAGTTCTGAAATAGAATGAACTCTAAAAAAGTTTTTGCCTAAATCTGACAGAGCGATTTCGTCCACTCCTCGTGAGATCATGAGAGGGAGTCCTTTATGAAGTCTTACCTTCAAATCCACTTCAGCCAGGATTTCGACCGGTTGGGGTCTGTCTTTCAGAGTCTCAAAGAACTCGAACAGTACATCCGGTAGATTGAAAAAAAGAATTTGATTAGAGATATATTGGGGTATAGATTCTAATTCGAATCGTGCAATTACATAACGGAGGGCCCAGAAATATTTTAGGAGGCGATATCCCTCTCGTTGAAATTGTGAGATATTAGACCCTCGTAATGATAACAGCGATTTAATCAGGGGAATTGTGGAATTTAATATGTCTCCAAACTCTCTGTAGTTGATTAAAGTTTTAATCGAGAATATTTCAGTCGTATTGGTTAATATTTTTTTGATTAGCTCGTTTGTTTTTTCGATTTGGGTCGCACCAATTGCGCTATTGATCTCTTTGATTGAGGTGACTTTTTCTTGGTAATTAATTTGAAGAAGTGAGAACAACTCCTCGAGATCTGTTTGAATTTCCTGTAAAAGCGGGATCAATTCTTGACAGGTTGGGTCTTTTATTTCAGGTTCCGTCATCGTTCCTCACCAATTTAATTATAGTGCCTGACGTAAAATTGCAGAAAGCGCGGCATCGTCAAGTTTCGCTGGATTATATCGATAGGATGATGATTTCTTGACTTTATTGATAACGTCTGGAAAATCAGCCTCTTGTAATCCAAAAGAAGATAATGCGGGAATTTTTAAATCAGCCGTTAATTGTTTCAAATAATCGATTAAAGCTTGATATCCGTCTTGCTTAGTTTTATAAGCTCGCTCGGTGATCAATACTCCCAATTTTGCATATTTTGTCAGTGTTGGATCTTTTAAATTGGTGCTTTTTAATGTTAAGATATTCTGACGTACTACTTCTGCAAGGAGAGATGCGCAGACAACTCCATGGGGTATAGGTAACAATCCACCCAAAGGTGAGGCGAATCCATGTACTGCACCCAAACCAGCGTTAGCCAGGCAGATTCCACTTAACAAGGCAGCAAGGGCCATATCTTCACGTGCGGCAAGATTATTACCGTTTTTAAACGCAATTAATAAAGAATTTTTAGCTTTTTGGATACCTAATAAGGCTAAAGCATCAGTAACAGGTTGGGATTTGTTGGAAGTGTAGGCTTCAATTAATTGGCATAGGGCATCCAATCCAGAGCTCGCTGTAACATGGGGTGGGACCGACAATGTTAAGGCAGGGTCAATAAGAGCAACTTTAGGCACTAGTAGGGGACTCCGAATGCTAGCTTTATACCCATCTTCGGGGGATTTTAATACTGCATTCTTCGTAACCTCAGTCCCGGTACCTGCAGTAGTGGGAACTGCAATATAGGGTAGGGCAGGGAGTTTTATTTTCAATCCCTTACCGATTACTTCCATATAATCACGTGCAGATCCCCCATTCGTATTAATTCCTGCAATGGCTTTACCGGCATCCAATGCACTACCGCCACCTACGCCAACCACCACTTCGGCTTTAAAATCTAAGCCAGCAGTAATCCCACGATCAACAAGTTCAATAGTTGGTTCGCCTTTTGCAATGAAGGTAGTATAGTTTATACTCTGATCCGCAAGAATTTCTTGGAGATTAATGGTTTTGAGAGCACTTTCACTACCGACGATGAGTGCCTGTGAACCAAAATCTTTTATTAAGTTCCCTATAACCTCAATTTTTCCAGAGCCAAAATAAATCTGTGGCGTCGCTAAAAGATCAAATTGCATCCTTCATGCCTCTACTGGACGAGAACCCTTCTTCAGTTTCGGGAGTAATATTCTTGTGTTCTAATCCTTCACGGGATTTTGCCATCATCTCGGCAACAGTTTCCCGCCATTTTTTATAATGGTCGGTCGCTTTATGTGCCGCAACACCACCTTCCTTATACACCTCATAGAGGGTGAATCGCGTTGGATCCTTTGTACTTTGGAGTACATCAAAGCGGATGTTTGTCGGCTCCTTTCGTGTGTTGCGCGCGTTCTCGATAGTTGCATCGATAAAGGCATCCACAAGCTCAGGTTTTACATACACTGCTACGACATATATAATCATTCAACTCAACACCAAATCGTGTTACTATATCTTCTTAAATAACAAATATTAAAATGCTACCAAGGATTCACAGGGACCTTTGAATAACGAAGCAAATCCTTTCAAAGATTAAAAAAAGAGAATTATGAGTGGTTCTTTTATTTTCTGATGAGATGGATATAGCTCAATCTTCCACTGTAGGAATACACACTGGTACTAAGAGTATCTTTCTTTATTGCCACAAAGCCATCATCAAGAAATTCAATATTCCAATCTTTCTTCTCGAGAACGCGGTTATCACTCAAATCCAAAGAAAATAATAGTTTCATCCCCTTTACGTCTGGATGATTGTATGCGTCTTCAAGATATTCCTTAATAGTAGTCACTTTTCCAACAACTCCATTTTAATTTAGTTGATTTGTTAATGTTTTCTTTACGAATATTTAAAATTTCGTTACAACTGCACAATGATCGGAAGCAATAGAACACATTACTTTGCTCTCGGTAGGAACGAGATCGGGAGAACATAAGATGTAATCAATCCGCCTATGGGGAACCGCATCATCGTCAAAACCACCTGTATATCCCGGATCTGAATTCACGAAGGGATAGGTGTCTCTAAATTTATTGACACTAGCATTCAGCATAAGATATTCGGTAGAGTTGAAATCAAAATTAAAATCACCCATCCATACAACATGATCAAAGGCAGATCTGTTAATAAGGGAGACAACTGAATTTGAATAATTATAATCAACTTGGGCTAGGCGGTCCTCGTGCTTCGTAGAGAGATGTGTAACATAAACCGTCCATCGTGTGCCATTAATATCTATCACAGCTCGAATCACAGCTCTTGGTTCGGCACCGTCAACAATAACTGGAAGAGCAAAAGTCTCAGCTTCTAGTATTGGGTACTTGCTTAGAATTAGATTTCCATAATGTTTGTAGAAAGTTGGACCATAATAATAGTACATATTTAACTTCTGGGCAAAATAAGAGGGTAAGTCAATCCATCCAGTTTTCACATAACCCAAATCCACTTCATTCAATCCGATGATATCGGGATCTTCAGCTTTAAAGATGTCGACTATACGATCAATATCAAATTTTGCATCGAC
The DNA here is from genome assembly GCA_016840125.1 of Candidatus Helarchaeota archaeon. The sequence goes on from JAEOSY010000668.1 coordinate 10,061, forward strand.
ACCCACTGCATTGTGAATATTATAGACCATAAGAGTAGGATTACTGGCTGAGGGTTGAGAATAGATCCGAGTACCTAATAGGATTCCGAAGCAGCCACATATGAGGATAAAGATAATTGCAAATATTGCCATATATCGCTTATTTGGATATATTTTCTTGAGTTCTAATTTTAGAATAGGACCAATATTTTTTATTACCAAAAGGCTAAAGATTGGAAAACAGATGAGGGAAAAGGCAATTACTGAAAATAGGAAGGATCCATACTGCACCCATGAAATGATAATTTGTACAATGACACCAATTATTAGACCGAGGATGAATAAGAACATACCAAAATACGCTTTGGTGTGTCCTTTAAGAGAGTAGCCGCGCAAGAAGAAGCCGAAATAGAGTAGTATAGTGCAGGTACCACAGAAAGTCAAGATAATCAAGAAAATGGTTGAAAGGATGGTAACGTCCTGTTCGAGGAATAGAATAGCGATACAATTGAGAAGACAGGTTAATGTACCGAAACCTAGAAGGACGATTTTGGAATTTTTTTGATTGTTTAACGTAAATACTTTTTGGATTATGAAGAAGCTAATACATAACGAGATCAGAATAATGAAAATGTAAAACGTAAATCCATATGAGATCCAATTAAAAGGAAGGTTAGTGGATAAATTGTTAAAGCTCATATCTAAGGTATCGTAAGCGGATAAGGCGGCCGGATTCAGAATCCAATTTAAAGCGAAGAAAAAAAGTATTCCAAGTAATAAAGAGTGTAACATAGAGGAGTTTTTTGGGGGGGTACTGTTATTTCCTACAACAGATTCAATTGGATATTTTTCTAAAAAGGTAGGCGGAAATAATTGATAACTGAAATATAGTAGGAATGTGGCAAATATGAAAGTGAAGGGGAGCTTCGTAAGTTCAGAAGTTAAATTAGAGGTTATATTAACTAGATAAAAGGCGAAATTGATGCCAATACCAAGTATTATCCCCCCAAGGATTAGGAGGTAATCATTCAAGAACGATACTTTGCGAAAGATGAAAAATATCTCTAAAAAGAACAGGAGTGTTGTTAATAATAACACTAAATTTGTGAAGAGATAGAATTCTGGACTGATGAAAAATTGTGAAAGAAGGCGAAAAACCACAATAACGCCAACCAGCGAGATGATTTTATATTCCCGTTTAATAAGCCTAGAGCCAAACACAATTAATACAATGAAAATGACGGCAATATACAAAATAAGCCAGTGATATTGTTCAAGGATCATTCCCAAATTCACAAAAAGTAAGCCGTTTATATATAGGCAGGTATTATAGAAAGATTCAATAAGAAAAAAGGCGATGATTCCAACTGTAAATATTGCATATGTTCTAGTTTTGGGCATAAAGAATCAGTCCATATTTTTAATCTAAAATAAAATACTACTTATTTTTAAATTTTAAGCCAAAACCTTTTAACAGTTCGCCCTTTTTCCGGTAACCAATAGTGTAACCGTCAATGACATCTACAATGACATCATGTAAAACCAAAAAATTAACACTTTCCCAGCATTTGGTGAGTGGGAGTACCACATCGAATTTGTTTTTATACATTTGTTGGAGTTCCTGAAGGGAGAGTATCTTATGGGTCGATTCAATTAACTCAAAGAGGTTTTTTATTATATTGAGATTATCCACAATTGGTTCAAATTCATCAAATATTACTATATCAATGGGTTTCCTGGGATCGAGGTTTTTACCAAAGATTGCTAGGAATGAATTGATAAGACTCTCAAGAATGAGTGTTCCATGAGCTTCCTCATCATCCTGATCAAGCAGCAGGGTAAATACAAGTTTCTGACGGATAGACATAAAAATTTTATGAGGTTGCATCGTGATCGAGCGGATTTCCTTCTCTCCTAATTCCTTAACAAAACTATTTAAGGCGGCAAGGAATCCCGATACGAGACGGGGATCCTTTTTAGAAGTCACATACGTTTTAGAATAAAGGTAATTTCCATGTGTCCAAAAAATGATAACACTATTTAACATCCAACTGCCTCTACTTTGGTTGTATTCCCAGTCTAATTACAACTAAATCATTACTCCTTTTTAAGAATGCCCAACCCTTTTAATATGGGAGTTAAAGCTTTAATGCTAACTGATTCCTCCGGGAGTTCAAGTAAGGAACGCCCTGATAAATCAAATTCTGCTATTTGTGGATCTAATGGAACCGTTCCAACGATTTCAAGTTGGGTTTGAGTTCGTAACGTTTCGACTATTGAGGGACCCGTGACTTTGTTGATAATTAATGCAATTTTAGATGCTTTCGTAAATTTTTGGGCCATTTCTTGAATAGCGTTGGCAGCTTGAATACCTCGAACGGTTGGATCTGAAATAATTAAAAGAAGGCTTATGTCTTCAACAACTTTACGATTGATTTGTTCTAAACCTGCTTCGCAATCAAGTAAAATAATATCAAATGCTTTGGTTAAAGGTTTCAATGCACTCCGCAGCAGCGTATTAGCAGGACAGAAGCACCCTAAGGTCTTTGGTTGCCCCATTACAAGAGCTGAATAGCCATCTTCTTCAATAATAAGTTCCATTGCCTTATAATCGATGGATAAAACTAGTTCTTCCTTTTCTTCTTCAACCCCGCGTCCCCCGACTTTGATGATTTCATGACGTAGGTCTTCTAGGGTCTTTTTTGCGTGGATTCCGAGGACATTTGCAAGCCCCATTGCGGGATCTGCATCAACAACCAGTAATTTCTGTTTTTGGTGTGTTAAAATTTTAGTTATGAGTGCAATAGTAGCAGTTTTTCCAGTTCCGCCTTTGCCCATTACAGCAATTGTCCATTTCGCCATATTCATCATAATCTATTTCCAATTATTAAAATTATTACTTTTTCTTATATAAAAAGAAAGTTTCCTCCGAATACGTTATAGAAAATAGGCCAAATTATAAACAAAGTAAAGAGGATTATAGAAATCGACAAGTATTTATTATCGCTCAATGTTTTCAAATTATCTAAAAATAGCTTAGCTTTTTTAGACAAATTCTTTATAAAGCTCTCATCTGTCAGCTCGCTTATCTTAGATTCTCTTATTTTTATAGAAAAATCTTGAAATTGAACATTAAGAATCGTAATGGGATTAAACCACTTAACAAAGATTAAACTGATAAATACGATTCCGATGAAAAAATAGAGAAAGCTAAATTCAGCGTAAGCCCACCAAAAATTACGAAATCCATATCTAATCGCTTCAGCTATTAAATAGAGGATGCAAATTATTTCTAGTGGATGGAAGTTTAGAGGAGACAATGATTTAGTTCGTTCAACCTTTGCATCCGTGGTTTGCATGAAAGTTAGTCTAAGGGAATCGCCTAAATATAGGTTTTCTGTCTCGGATACCGGAAAATACCGATCACTATTAATGATTCTTGAGAAAAGCTTGAGGCCTAATGTAAGAGTAATTACTCGGGTGAATGTACCGAAGAAAAGGGGAGTTATTATGAGAATTATTCCAATGCCAATTAGAAAAATACTCAGAATGGAATTTAAAAATTGAGATCGTATATTCCTATAAATTTTTCTAAAAATTGTTGGTTGTTCCAGAATGTTTGTGCTCACATCTAATAGTTGCAGCAGTTTTTCTGTTTTGGATCTCGGCAGATTTTTGTATGGAATGAAAATACTCTCTTCATTGGTTCCAATCTCGATGAACCTTCGCGGAAATAAAATGAGAATAGGAATCCCAATAAACATTAGAATAGTACATATTAAGAGTATTGGGGCAATACGAGCAAAATTCAACAGATCCATCGTATTCTGTAATAAAATTTCAATGGTAATTAGCATGAGAACGAAAATTATTATCCACCGTAAGGTTTTGGTTTCCTTATTCTTAAGCCCGACATATTTGATAGACGATAATTTATATTTTTTGGTTCTTTTTCTAATCAGGGAAACTTGGACTGTTAGTGTGTCTTCATTGGAGGAAATGGACACCTTTTCCGAGTCGATTATTGCCATAAAGATGAGGAGGAGTGCAATCAGTATGGGTAATGCCCCCGTCAAAAAGAATTGTGGTATTGCAAAGAGAAAGGAAAGGAGCCCATAATCATAATGGAGGAGGCTAATAATGCCAACGGTAAGAAATATAATACTCACAATAATATAAACAAGGTGAATGGCAAAATACTTAACCTGCTTCAAATTTTCAGTTTCTTTATTCACCTTAGCTAGCTCCATAATGAACTTCTATTGTAAGATTATAATCAGATGGGGGTTCGATGAAATTATAATATCTACCTAACCAATACACCACAGTATAATCAACCCCAGGTCCCTCCATTGTTCCATCCCCTTCCTGTTCAAACCAATACGGAGGACGGCTCCAAAGGAAGTCAGTCTGGGGACGTAGATCCGGGGTTAACGCATATTTGGCGACAACTCCAAATTGATAAATTTCCTCCCAAAAAGGGTATAAAATTGACCCTAATCCGTTTTCAAAAAATTCCACCCATTTAACTGAGATGGGATCCTTTACGGCATCATTTTCGAGATGGATAGCTCTTCCCGGTAAACGCTGGGTTATGTTGTAATAACGAGAAATACAATCTTCGACATCTCCAATGATTATCGTTTCATCAGCATCAGCATTAGTGCTATTTATTCCATTAATAGCAAGCCACATGGTATTGAATAAAGCGTTTCGATCATATTTTGTGTAATCGTAAACAATAGAGATATAATCAAGGTAGATGCTACGAAGCAAGGGATTCTCTTCGAGCATTATCAAAATGAATAATACTTCCCAATCTAATAACAAGCCATAATAAGCCTGAACAATATTTGTTCTGGATAAAAAAGGGAACGAAGATCTATGAACGTAATCACGTTCTATGGCATAATCTTCATAGATCGCTCCATATTTAACGGGATTGACGAGAACACCTACTTTTAAATAAGCCAGCGTCCATATTCCAGAAGTTCCAAAGAGCCAGTATCCTGCATCTAGATCCGTTCCGTTGGGGTCATCATCGGGATCCATATAGAGCCATCCATTTGATAAGAAATAATCCAGTAAGACTTCCACCAACCGCTTGACGGTGTTGCGGATTTCTGTATCGTTAACTAATAAATAAGTGAATCCTAAACCCATAATAATACCATTGTGCATATCTCGGCTCGTATCATCTTCAAAAACATAGTCATCACCCATCCAACTTCCACGATAATGGTTATCATCTTGGAGATTATCGGGATTTCCAGGATACTCGGCAATTGGCCACGCATACCGTGCCATTCCCCCATTTCCTGATACATGTAGTATCTTATCCACACCTCTTAAAGTGTTATTAATATTCAGAAGCGTTTGATTCGCCAAGGTGTAATTTCCTTCTTGAACATGTACTGCGTATCTATGTGCCTCTGCCATGAGGTAGTGCCCCGTCCATTCAGCACTGTCGTAGGTTACGGTATAAGCAATAGGGGTACCGCCTTCCTCAGAAGAGTTGAATATAGTATTGACAATCATATCATGTGGCAGATGGTATTTGACAATATTATCTTCAAACCACATTGCAATGGCATAAAGTAAAGAAGTATTAGTTGGAACGAAGGAGACTGGGTCAGGAGGGTCTAAATTGTATGCGTTCGTATTATATTCTTCCATGGCGTAAATGAAAAACCCTGCATATGGAATAAAAAGTCCGATACATATTATTATCAGAAGTGCAATGCCTTTACTTTTTCTGGAGAATTTTAGGCGGCCGTTTCTACGCTGTCTGATAATCAAGGTGTATCCCTTTTTTCTCGATAGGCTTTCATTTTTTCTACAATATCGCGCACTTCGTCGCACACTTGTGTGTAATCACATTCCTCGCAAGTCCATGGATATTCGCAATCTGCGCGTTGTTTATCCACCTCCGCCACAATATCCGTGAGCCTAGCTTTCAATGATTCTGAATATTTTTTGACATAGGTCTTTCTAATTTCGGTCCCCAGGACCTTCAGTTCTAGAAAGTCTTGTGATGAATTAGTGGAGAGAAATAGAATTTCCATTGTCTCAATAGAGGGAAATTTTTCTTTATACATTAGCATCAGTGCTTTTCCAAGTGTTTCAAAGGAAAATCCCTTTTCACCAACTTCTTTACTTACACGACACCAGAGTTTATTTGGTAAAGCCCGTATCATAAAACCCTCTAAATTTTTGAGATGGAAGAGTTCACGCTCCATCTCCCGATATTGTAAATCGTCAATTTTCGACCCGCCTAATAGAACGACCTGTCCAAAATTGAGGGATTTCCCCATCCCAGCTTCTGTAATATCCGGACCCATGAGCGTAATAACTCCATCGCGAACCTCGTCAGGATTGCGAGTAATGGCAACATATGCAACCGACTCGTGATTTGGTGGACCTAGCTCAACAAATACATCTTCTTTTAGTAAAAAAACAGTTTCCGCTTCATCCCCAAACTTAAATTTTAAAGATTCTTTTAACTGATCAATAGAGGTTGGGCATAAAAACTTTTTTTGAGGAGTATCTCTGTTCTTTTGGGCTTTAATAAGCCCATGAACTGCTAAGACCCCATTTATAGGTGGTAATTCAGACATTTTAACTTTAGAAATCCCATTTCTTTAATTTGCGTTTCTTTCCAGCAGCCTCTTTCTCTTTTTTAATTAATTCATCTTTGGCAAAGAGAGCTGCCCCTAAAGCCCCTATAAGCTGTGGATCTATTGGGACTTTCTTTATTTTTATATTTAACTTATCCTCAATGCATTTGATAACACCAACATTCTTTGCGACGCCACCAGTTATGGTTAAATCTGGTTTCAAACCTATGCGATTAACTAATGAAACTACTCGGCTTGCAATAGATTCGCTAAGTCCCGCAATGATATCCTTCACATCAATATCATCTGCAATGAGACTCACCACTTCTGTTTCAGCAAATACACTACATTGAGCTGTAATCATAGCTGCGCGCTTAGCTTGTAATGAAAGCGGACCCATCTCGTCTAAAGTTGTTTCTAATGCTTTCGCCATAACTTCTAAAAACCGTCCAGTCCCTGCTGCACACTTATCGTTCATTGTAAAATCAACTAATTTACCGTTTTCATCCACTCGGATTACTTTGCTATCCTGTCCTCCAATATCAATAATTGTGCGAACCGAGGGGAGATAGTAATGCGCCCCTCGCCCATGACAGCTGATCTCTGAAATATTCTTATCCGCAAACGGGATTTTAATTCGCCCATATCCCGTTCCAACGATGTATTTAACCTCGCCTGCATTTAAATTGGCCTTTTTAAGTGAATCTTCGTAAACAATAGTTGCGGTGGTTACTGATTTAACTCGTGTATTGGTGATTGAGGAGGATAGAACCTCGTCCATTCCAAACATTTTCGCGGCTCGTAAAACAACACATTTCCCGGTTAAAGACCCTACATCCACTCCAGCAACAATCATTTGGTTCTGGCAACTCCTAACGTCAAATACTCATCTGATTATAGCGTATTCGACATAATTTTCAACTAATATCTTTAATCATAGTTGATTATCATAAACGATAAAAAAAAGCTACATAACAATTTCGGTTAGAAAATCTCCTATTTTAGCTCGAATTTTTTCAGCTGGAACCTCCCTTGAATCATAGGGATCACACCCAAAGGTCATGGTCGGGATTCCAATTTGTTTTTTTACTTCCTCAGAGGTGAGTTTCGCCATGGCATAGGCATGTTTACAGGCAAATTGCATCGGCATGATAACGCAATCGATTTTATAATCCTTTACGAACCGAATGACATAATCAATATAGAACTCGATAGGACCTCGGCAGGTACCAATCATAGAGAACTCTAAAGTGCCTTTCGCTAAGCTTTCAAAGCATTTATCAATGGTAGATACATCGTGGGGTGGAACTTGATAATATCCCAGAATATCCATTATAACTACCGCATTATAATTCTCCTCTAACCATGGAAATAATTCGGCATCAAAAAACACATGTGTATATGGCCATGCAATGCGTATCTTTTCGTCCGGAACACCACCCACTTTATTCTTTACATTTTCTGCAGCAGCATCACGGAGAGATTTAGTAGATTTCACAGCATCGAGAGTACCACCACGTAGTACCATCGTTAGCCAGTTCCCGAAACCCCCCATACTATTTACAGGACACGGAACTGCGCGTAGAAGTTCATTGAAGTCCATTATATTCGCGCGAGCTTGGTTTAGGTAAACCATAGTTTGTTTAAATCTCTCCTCCTCCAATTTCTGATTCGTCTGTTCTTCCAACCAAGCCACGAACCTCTTCAGTTGTTTAATAACATACTCTAATGTTTTCGGATCATAATATTCATTCCCAGGTTTATGTGACCAGTATGGAATGTCCACATTATAAGTAGGAACTTTTGTCAGCTGATGAAAGACATGGTAGGTCGTCGCTAAGGAATTACATGGCGTTGAGAGGAAAAAGAGGAGATCTGGAGTAGGAGCTGCTTTTTCCATAATAGACCCAATTAACGGTCTCTGGGCATTGCATATTGTGGGATTATCACCGTATCCCATCTCATTGGTAATGTCAAGATAATGTTCATTGATGTGCAATGGCGCTAAGCCTACACTGAAGGTTTCTTGCATTAAATTCTCCATATTCATCGCATGGAACAGCTCAGGAGCATAATTAAAAGGATGCATAACTATAGGTTTTCCTTGCTTTCGTGCTCGTGGAACATCAATGAAGTAATTGAAGAACATCTCCCTGAAAGGGTCGATCGGTTCATTTTCCATTCCCTCCTCCTTCGCTCGTTGCCACATAAAGTCCAAAAGACCCCGATACATCGCTTTCCATAAGGTAAACTCAGAACCCCATTTTCCTCTACCAAGTTTTTTATATTTTTTGTACCAATTCTCTTCCATACTATCACCCCTGTGCTAATACCTCCATAAAGGCCTGGATCCTTGTCTTCATCTGTCCTACTCCTCCCAAAACATAATCCCTTTCCAAATCAATGAATGGTACGCCTAACTCCTTCAACTTCTTCCGCATTAACCAAATCTCCCCCCAGAAAAGTGGACAAAACTTCATCCTCTCGAAAATTACTCCATCACAAGAGAAGTCTTTGATTGAATTTAGGAGGAATTCCATTCTTTGAGAGTGACCATCAACCATTCGCGGACATGAAACCTTCGACATATACCGCTTTGCTAGGGCCTCCATAGGATTAGAATTTTCATCGACTAAATCCCAAAAATATCGGGTTCCGTGACAAAGGGAATCTGTAACTACCAAGCCACCTAACTCCTCAATGATTTTCACGTACTCCGGATTGTCAAGAAGACTACCAACTACCATGACTCGCCCCTTATAATCCGAAATACCTCCATTAATTTTTGAAATTTTTAGCTGTTGAGCTAATAATTCATTAAATTTGTTCCTAGGCATCGCGAGCCCAGCGGTGATAATATGCATGATATCAGTCCCGGACAGAGGGGGATCTTCCCGCTTTCTGAGCATATATAATTCTCTTAAAAGGGTCCGCGATTTATTATATTTCTTTATCGTTTGCGAAAGGTTTGCATCAGTCAGCTCCACACCATAATTACTCTGGAGACTTTCCTTGAATTTCACCAATTCATGTTCATACCAATCGATGGTAATTTCATTAACATTCGCTGGCACACTCAAAAAGTAATGATAAGGAAAGGGGGTTCGAAATCGGATGTTATCATAAAGGCGCCTTATTTGATCACAACTATTACAGGAAACGATACCATCGAGATAGTTTAGCTGCTGTCTATCTGCAGCCTCAAGGCAACATCGAGTAAAGCTACATGATATATTTACCATATATGCATCACCAACGGGAGTATCCGTGCATTGCCGCGCTTTCACTCTGACCGGAAGGATATTGGCTGCGGAAATAATTTCCTCGGGGATATAGGTACAAAAGTACCCTAAAATTTTCTTATCTTCTTGCCGCCACTTCTTAATCCATGCATTTGGAAGTGTATTAGCTTCATAAAATTCTTTTAGTAGAGACATTCCTAGACCCCAAGACTTTGTATTACAGTGTAAAAATAATGTTCTATTTATATATATCTTAGAGAAGAGAAATTCTCGAATAAAATATAAAAAAAAGAGTAGATTTATGTTAATACTTCTTTGAAGAACGTTCGAACCTTCTTTCTTACATCTCTTGAAGAGACAAGCCTCGGGTCCATGGTATCTACCTCGAACAGGAGTGTTGGTACACCAGTTCGTTTGTAGAGTTCTTCTTTAAGGAGACTAGCAATACCCCATGAATGTTTGCATCCCATATGCCCCCCATAGATTGCACAGTCCGCTTTATACTTCTTTGTAATATGGAGGAGATAGTCCAAATAGTATTCTGCCGGCCCCCTAGATTGAGCTCCCATAGGGATGTCTAGGATCGTCCGAGCTAAACCTTCAAATATTTTCTCTTCACTAGAAACATCGACTGGTTGTGCTAGATTATATCCCATGAGATCCATGACTGTTACTGCCCCGAATTTCCGTTCCATCCAATCGTGCATCATTATTTCCCAAAAGATGGGAATATAGATCCATATTACACGAAACTTTTCTTCTTTTTGGTACATTTCCCTCAATGGACTTGTCTTTCTCTTTACCATATCAGCCGCCTTGTCCCTCGTCCATTCGAGGTAATCCACACATTCCTGCGTTCCAGCACTAGTAGTAAGTGACACATAAGTTGAAAAAGTTGTCATGCTTGGGAGTGGCGCGGGAACCGCAGTCATCAATTCATTTATTTCCAAACAAGCTTCTCTCGCTTTATTGGAAATTAGCATGATTTCCTTTAGCCGCTCGGGATCGTATTTCACACCGAAATTCTTTTCCGCCCAGGGAACGATTCCTTTCACCTGTTCCTTAAAATAGGGCGCCGTACGTTCATCATAAAACGAGGATTCAGTATCATGCGCCCAGTAAGGTACATCCATTGTATAAGTCGGAATCTTATACCAGTTTTGGATAACCTGATATAAAATATTTGTGGAATCACAGGGTTGAGACGCATATAAAATTCCATCTGGGGCGGTCATTTCATTAGCCATGATAGCGCCGATCCAGATCTTTTGAGCATTACATTGTTCAGGAGTAATTCCATTTTCCTCGGCTAAATCGATATACTTCAGATGCGCCTTACCAACCACCGATAATAGGACGGAGCCGGCTTCTTGAACCATGGGATAAAGATCCAAAGCGTAAGACAATTCTGGTGGCACGCAAAAATTTATCATTAGCTTTGGTTTCCCTTCAGCTTCTGCTTTATATAAACCTTTAAGGTAATTAGATAGCATTTTGAGAAATTGTGGATTGACAACTTGTTCCCCAGTAGTCTCAACCTGCAGCATAGACTCAAAAAGTTCTGCCATCCGATCAACATAGCCGATAATTGTATCCCACATCGGATATTTTTTCTCTGCTTCTACCATAAGATCACCTCACTTCAACACTTCAATAAATGCTTGCGAGCGTGTTTTCATTTGACCTACACCGGAGATGATATAGTCTCGTTCTAATATGAGGTTAGGTACGCCTAAATCCTTAAGCTCTTTTTGGAGCATATAAATTTCTCCTGACCAGAGATCACACATGGACATCCGCTCAAATACGACTCCATCAACGTAATATTCTTTAATTAATCTTTTAACATGATCTAATCGCGCATTGTGACCGGTTGCTTCATCAATCATCCTTGGACAAGGCGACTGGAGTAAATACCGTTCGGTAAGGGCATCTATAGGGGGTTTACTCTCATCTACCTTGTTCCAGAAATACTTAGATCCGAAACAATGGCTATCGGTAACCACCAATGCCCCGAGATCTTCAATTATCCGGACGTATTCGGGATTATCCACCAGACTACCTACTATCATCAGGCGTGGCAGATCGTCGTATCCTTCCTTCCCTTCTAACTCCTCAAGTATTTGGTCGAGTTGGGTATTAAAATCATCTTTCGGCATAGACATTGTGGCAGTCATGATCGCAGCAACTTCGGTTCCTCTGATTGGGGGACTGTCTTTTTTTCTGAGATCGTAGAGGGATTGAAGAAGGTCGCGGGTTCTATTATAAACTTCTATTGCTTTTTTGAGATCCTCATCTGAGATTGTAATTTTAAAATGGGATTCCACGTGTTCTTTTAGATTAGTTATTTCTTTTTTAAACCAATTCAGTGCCAGCTCATCAGTCCTGTGCGGTATGCTAAGAAAATGATAAAAATCAGGTTCATAGCGTAACCTCCAATTGTCAAACATCCGTCGTACGTGGTCGCAGGAGTTAAATCCAATTGCCCCATCTAGAAAATCGAGCTTGCCCGAAAGTATACTATCTAATAAATATCTCGCGAAGGGACAATTCAGCCGAGACATACACGCATCAGCAAGGGTAGAATCACTATGCCCTCGCCCAGTTATACGGATTGGTAGCATATCTGCAGCGTAGATTATCTCTTCTGGAATATATGAGCATAAAAATCCTATTACTTTCTTTGATTTCTTCCATTCTTTGATTGAAGAATTCGGTAAATCCGCAGCTGCTTCAAACATTTTTTCCATAATTACACCTCATTCAAGCGAGTCTAGAATTAACAAGCTCGGTTATATCCATAAATTTCAGTTTCGAGCCCATGGCTTTTATGGCATCCATTAAATTGCGCTTACAAAAAGGACACGAAGAAACTAGGATCTCAGCACCCGTTTGCTCTGCTTCTTCAATGCGTTCAGAAGCAATTTCTACGGCCCAATCACGAAAGCCAGATTTCACGCCGCCCCCTGCACCACAACACCAGGCATGTTCTTTATTACGGGTCATTTCAATTAATTCAACTCCAGGAAGACTTTTGAGTACCTTCCGTGGCGAATCATATATTCCACAGTGCCGCCCAATATGACAGGGGTCATGGTAGGTCGTTTTAATAGGTGCCCCTTCTTTGAACTGAATCTGCCCATCCTTGATTAATTTAGCAATATAATCGGTCACGTGATATAATTCGACATCGGGGAGTTTTCCGAGAAGAGGTTCATAATCTTCTTTGATGGTACGATAACACCCTGCACAGGAGAAGACGACGGCTTTGGCACCCGACTTCTTAATGATGTCCATATTATGTTCAGCCAGTTCTCTGATAAGTTTCAGTTGTCCAGTTCGGAATAGGGGAGAACCACAACACCATTCATCTTTTGAAACCGTTATGTCTATTTTCATTTTCGTTAGAAGCTCGAGCATGTCCGTGGCAATTTCAGCTTCGCGATACGAGGAAGTACAACCAACAAAATAGAGGACGTCAGCGGTATCTTTAAGATGCTTTGCATCCTTTACCCATCCCGTCCGTTCAGCATGCACACCTTTGTAGGGATTATGTTCTTCTGCGATCGCACTTTCGAACGCCTTCTGGGCGTCTAGGGGTCCGAAACCCTGCTTAACCGCTTCTGCTCTTAAGGCTTCAATAATTTCTAGAAGATGATCGGATACTTCAAGTTCGCAGTTACTTTTACAATTTCCACATGTTGGACAAGCGTAAATCTTCTTTACGATTGAATCCGAGAATTTTAAATTTCCTTCCAGTATGGCCCGGGCGATCCAAACTTTCCCACTACCAAAATAGGATTCAAACTCATATTTTTTACCGGCCGGGCAAGAGTCGTGGTATTGGTCAACGTCGTACTTGCAGGTATTACATCGAATACAAGCATAAATCCACTTACTTAAATCTGCTAATGCGGTCAAATTAATCGCCTCTTTCTTAAGATAGTAGATCCCAACGATCCGGATTCATTATTCCATTAGGGTCGAGCGCTTTGCGTACTTTCTTTGCTAGCGCCAGCCAATTAGGATCTATCGTTTTTAATACTTTTTTCGCAGCCCATGAAGGACATTTATAGGGTATCGCACCATAAGGTAGTCCCACATCTACCAATTCTTCCAGCATCTTGCGGACTGTTTGGGCTTCCCCTTCAGCGGCCTTATTAAAAGGTATCAAGAACCGGACTACATAGTAATGACCCGAATCCATATTTTTCACGAAAATCAGGGGATCAAACCCATGGTCCTCCATGATTTTATAACCGGCTTCGTAATATGGTTTCCAGTTATTAGGATTAACGTACGTCCCTAACCAGCTCATGCCAACGCCTTTTTTACCATCTTTACTGGTATTGAGACGAAATTCATAGAAAGGCGGCAAGTTAGAGGGGAGATCTAGCATTTTCTTTATTTCCTTCGTTATTGCAAGATCCGTAGGAAGAGTCTGAATTTCTTCACCTGTCTTTTTCGTCACTTCTTGAGCCATTTCGATCAGTTGTTTTTCTTTATTTTTGAAATCCTTTTTATTATTACCAAAGAGGATGGTCATTTGCATCATTTTGGGTTCATCATCACGAATTTCACGTAGTGGATACTTGGCCCCTGCCATCATCATGATTGTTTGGTAACTGAAGGTAGCATCACCCATGATAATGTCCGTGTTAGCGAGTTGCTTGAACATTTGGTCTGCAGCATTCAGTCCAGAATACACTACCGCATACGTTTTTCGAATGGCTGGCTTTGGTACAACCGCTACTGAGCATTTCGTTACAATCCCAGTCATCCCTTGCCATCCCACAAAGAGTCCTGTGAGGTCTGGCAGCGGATACTTCATGTTCCAATGATCCGACGTTGCGCAAGATCCAATCTTGGTAATCTCCCCTGTCGGAAGCACAACCTCCAGCCCTTTAATCCAGCTGCCCATACAACCCCAGCGAAAGGAATATTCGGTCAGCCCTTCAAGTAACGCATTAGCAGTAACAGAGGTAAAGGGTGGGGCAAATGCGTAGGAATAAATGAAGTCAGGATGATTTTCCGCAAGGTATTTCTTAAGATGACCAAAGGTGACACCTGGCTCAACTACTACATATTTGGAGATAGGATCAAATTTGAAAACCGCCCTCATTCGCTTAACGTCCATCACCATCCCGCCGTGATGCGTAACAGTCAGACCGCCAATATTCGCCCCCGAAATGTAGGGAATTACAGAAATCTTATTCTCGTTGGCTATTTCCAACAGTTTCTGAATATCTTCAGGAGTCTTCGGCATGACTATAGCCTCAGGGTTACCTTGGGGTTCTTCCGTCATGTCGTAAGAATAAATATAAAGATCTTCAGGATCCGAACTAACAAAATCTTCACCGACTATATCAACCATTTTATTCATAATCTTCTCGGTAATCATAATAACACACTCATTCTCATTTCTCATCTGTGTTTGAATATGTCAAGAATTAGTCAAGTATGATAATCAAATTTGATTAAATATAATAAATAAATCTTTTGACGCTGTTATATGTATATTCCATTCTAGAATTTGATAACTATTCCTCTAATAGAGTAAGCCCCGCTTCAAGATCTTTCTTATCCTTCACACCGAAGGAGTGATTATTGATGATGAGTTCGACTTGATTCTGGGGGACCTCCCTGGCTTTAAACAATATAGATTTTTTTTCAGGAAGTTTATCAATAACAAGATTGATTGAATCATCGGTAAATTCAGAGGACCGAACGATAATTCCATCAATTCCCCAGCTAGTCTGTTCCTTAAAATCAATAAAGATATCTCCAAAATGCTTCTTCACATATGCGGTAGCTGATGCTGAGGTTCCCACCCCCCAGTCAAACATTATATAACCAGGAATTCGAAAATCGTGACCTGAGTGCCCGTAATTCTCACATACACAACCACGATCGACCCCATCAATACTTCCAATTCCTTGGATGTTGCCAGGACATTGTTCCTCATACTCTTCTAGTAGTTGCACAGCCCAACACGCACGTAAGGTGGCGATTGCCCGCTCCATATACTCCTTCTTTCCTGTTATAAGATAATATTCCATGTAGGTACGCACAAACAACCCTTGACGCGCATCCGATAGCTCTGCATCGGCGTTTTGGCTACAAAATCCCCCAAATGTATTATAACTGATGTAGGGTAGATTCCAAATTTGCTGGAACAGGTTTAAGATCGCCATCACTTGTTCGCCTGATACTAGATATAAATTCTTTTTCGTGATGAGATAGAGTTCTTTCAGCCCCTCGGCACACCAATAGATACACAATGCATTCATTACATGTGAATCGGTGTAATCACAGTAAAAATCCATAGGAAAATGCGTACAACTGAAGAATGGTTCAAAATCATGCCATTTGTTCTGAGGAATGATCTCCTTTTGAATATAAGCAGCAATTTTTTCAGCGACTGGAATGATTCGCTTGTCCTTTGTGATTTTATAATACTCTGTGAGAAACATTAGAGGCGCCCCACTACTCGCAGAGTCGATTAACACATCACTGATAATGGGGGTTTGGTTATCTTCTTCAAAATTGATGTAGGTCGGAATGGCTCCATTGTCTAATTGGATCGCATCTAGTAAATCCAGAAGCTCTGCGCCTTTTTCTTTGGTTTCCTCGCGTTCTTCAAAATCCTGATAATATTTCAGAGCCCAATACATCGCAAGTGAAACATCGACTAGGTTGAAATCGTCAGTATGCATAAATGCTTTAAAACCATTCACAGTAGAATATTCCGTGGCATCCCGTGAAGCAGGGTAAATTTTAGTTGGAAACACCCCTCTGGTTCGAGGCAGACTTAATACGGTATTTAACATCTTTTCCCCCTTTAGAATTAAATCTGGATTGTTCCATAATTCCCCAAAATACCGAATACTATAACCCGTTCTTATATTCATAAACCAAGCATTTTCCCAGATCTCAGCCGTGCGTTGTATTACGGGGAAGGTTCGGGTAAACCAATCAAAACGCTTAATCCACCAGAGACTGTTGGAGAAATGCATGATGATCTTACCCATGAGGCTTTCTTTAGCTGCAATTTCTGCAACGTTCTTAGGATTTGATGTGTCTCCAGGTTTTTTAAACCACAACTTCCGCTTTCGTTTCCCCAACCAGGTATTATGAAAAATTCCCCCACATTCTTTATCATTTATCTTAAAATTCACCCAGTAGTCCTGCCGATCAAATATTACATTAAAACCCTCTTGCACATTCGTTTTATAAGGGAGAATTTGAGGATTGAGATTCTCGTATAATAATTTTTTACCATATTCCTCCCACAGAAAACTATTGACCGTTTCAAGAATCTCCGGAATAGACGTTTTATTGAAAATTTTTATGTAATATCCGAACGAAAGGTTAGTGCCGTTCTTAATTTTCATTTTCTTTTTGGGATTATGTTTAAAGAAGATATGCTCGACTGGTTTATAGTTCCCAAACCCATAACAGATATGAGGATCTCCGCCAGTTTCCTCTGCCTTTAGATTTAAATCCATGAGGGTTCGAAATGGACGATTCGCCCCCAGCATTTCTAAATCGGGTATGAACGCAAATGTCACTTGATCTTTGTTATAGATTATAGCTGGCGAGCGGAAGACATGATCGCCTATGACATAATTTTCCTTAGGGCGAAGATGGGGAACCCACTTATAATTAGGATTAGCTCCTAAGAGAATCTTATAATTTGCCACAAGCTTGGAGAGCTTTATTTTCGTATTGCTAATAATATCATACTTAAAATGAATGAGGTCGCGATCTAAAAGTTTAATTTCTAGTTTTATAGATAAACCGGAATCAGATGATTCTAAAAGTAGTGAAGTATCAGTCCTTGCTTTGAGCAATAGTGGAACAGAGTCGAACTTAGTACCTTTGACTAAAAGTAAAGTACTAGCATTTGTCAAGCTGCATAATACGGGAACCCAATCGTTATTATCTCCGACTTCTATTCTTTCTGAGGAGGAAGTTTCATCTGTTTCCATAATTACACGTAAAAAATCATTTGCAATTACATATTGTACCATATCATCACCAAAACATAATGATAAATTGTATTTTAGTAAAAAATCATGTTTAAGTATTTAAAAATTCCACAACAATTGCCATATAATATTTTTAAGTTGAAGATGGAGAATTTTATAAAAAAAAAAAACGCTTTTACCATGTTTTAGAGTAGAGGGATTATTTGAGTCTTGATTGGAATGGTATTTTAACTGAAGTTTCGGATAGTTTGAATTATGTTGTTGCAATTTTTTTACTCCAAATTGCAATCTTTTTCTCCAAACAGTGGTATGATGACAGAAAAAATCAATTATCAAACATTAGCATTTTAAGCTATGGACTTTATTACTTCTTTTTTTCCATAGGGGGTGCAATCGCATTTTATTTTGGTTCGCGAGGAGGCAATCCCTTTGATGTGTATCCCGTTTATATGGTTCTTGCTTCATCTCTCCGTGGAATTGGTGGAGTTCTATTCGCTTTTATCATAGAATGGAGAATTTTGAAAAAAACTAAATATCTAATCTCAATTTCATTGATAGCATTGCTCTCTATAAGCCCATTTTTAATAAATACTCCTATTATTTCTCAAATTATAGGCAGCATTAACCTGATCCTCCTCGGGCTACCAATCATATTCACATTATACTTTATGGGAAAGACGTATGGTGTTATAAGGCAAAAACTATTTTTAGCACTCTTGGGACTCATCCTGGTAGGAGTGGGGTTAGCATTTTCGACTTACAATCTCAATCAACAAATCCAAAGTGTTTTTCCATCCAATGTAGGTTTTTTCACCTTATCTATGAAATTTTTGATAATTTTTAGTGTAATTCTAATAATTTATGGATTTCATGGATATTCGTTTTTCCTAGAAACTGAATGGAAAAGTAATTTGATATCCTTATACATAATTGATAAAAACAGGAATATTGAATTATATCACAAGGATTTCTTAGAAAGTGAGATAAATAGGGAGGAAATGTTTGCAGGTGGAATTGCAGGATTAGCCAAAATCGTGAAAGATTTCTCGAAATCTAGGAAGGAAGTTGATATCATTAACCTTGGAAAGAATAATATCTTATTGGCTCATGGGGAAACTATAATTGCTACGATGTTAGTTAAGAAAGAACTTCAGCATGCTCAATATTTCTTAAAAACAATAATCCTAAAATTTGAAGCCGTTTTTTACGATTATTTGAAAAACTACGAGACCTATCAAGAAGCCCTTTCCCAAAAGGAAATTTTTCAACCAATGGAGATACTAATCCGAGACATTATCAAATTGTAAACGTGATAAGAGATGGTAGATTACCCAATCGAATTTCCATATAGGGAACCATTAATGGCATTAGAATTACTTATTGCGTTAATTTTTATTGAAATTACAGTTTATTTCATTTATAAATATAGGAATAATAAGAAAAAGTTCATCCCCTCAGTAGTTGAACTGGATTGGGCAATCCTCTTTTTTAGTTTTGGGATCACAATCCTTTTATACATTTTTGGTGATTTTTTTGCTCCAACTACTGATTTGCGTAATTTGGTTCTCACGTTAGCTTATCTAACCCAAACAATTGGTGGCATTCTTTTTATTTACCATTTAGAGTTATCACGAACAATATACACGGGCTATAAACTAACAATTTTTACAAGTAGTTTTCTCGTGATTTTTATTGGTATGTATTTATTTTTTCCATCAATGCTTCAGACAGCTGGCAATTCAATCGCGTTCTTTGGCTTTGCTATTATCCTTCTTTATTTCTTAATAATTATAAGAAAAATTTGGACATTCTATAAACTTCATTCAATGGGGTTGTTTATAGGGATATTACTATGGCTTATAGGATATATGGGCACTACAGATGTGGCGTTTAGTTTATTTGGGGGATTCAATATCCGAATTATTGGTGATTTCGCGATGCTGGGGGGGATAGTTCTAGTCGCCTTTTTCGTGAATACAATTCCTTCGTTAGCAGAAATTGGGTGGCGAGAGAAGGTAAAATATGTGCTGATAACAACAAATTCAGGAATCAGTATATACAGCGAAAATTTTCAAGAACAAGTGAAGGTAAATGAAGTTTTAATTTCAGGTGCGATATGGGGAATAGATGTATTTTTAAAAAATATAATGAAGGAAGCAAATTTGAAAATCATAAAACGTGAGAAAGATGTTATTTTATTGGAAAAAGGTAACGAGATTAGTGGAATGCTGGTTGTAGAACAGGATTTAAAGCTTTTAAGATATCTCCTGCGAAAACTAGTACTTCAATTTGAGTTTTACTATGCGCGCCTTTTATACAATTGGTCCGGAGATACAAGCCTATTCAACCCAACTAAACATCTCATAAGAACTATTTTCGACTATGAAAAAATCTAGCTCTACTTATTTTCCTCTAATAGAGTTCAACTACCTTTTTAATCAGTAAATCATCGGCTGTTAAATTTTTACCACAGTACTGCGCATAGATTTTGAAAAATATCTCAGGATCAATCGCATCCTCGGGTGTAAGAATCCCTCTTTCTTTAATTTGCCCTTCGAGAATCATCAAAGCAGTAACAGCCATCGGCACCGCTGTGATTCCATCCATACCATAATCAATTTCGCCATATGGAGAGTGTTTAATACCGATGGCAATCTTTCTTCTTTCTTTATTCTTCAGGCCTGTGGCAAAAACACATAAGGTGGGCGGAAGTTTGAAGAGGCGCTTTAAAAGAATGAAAAATAATCGAATTAAAATGGTTATGCTATTGAGCCTTTTCTCGATCTCAATTGCTGCCGCAGCAATAGTCAGATCTCCAGCAGAGATTTTTTTAACGTATTTACGGATTTGATTTGTAAGGAATTCGGTTAGGAACATCTGACATGAAATGGAGTTGGCTTTTAGTGTTCTGCAGAGGGTGACAGGTTCCGGATGTCCAATATGGCAGGAATAGGACTTTTTAATGCCCGGAAATTCAATTGGTGGAGCGTCAGTCAGAGCTTCAACCTCAGTTAGTTTTCCCTCCCGGAAAGTGGGAATTTGACCTATGCTCTCATGGAGCAGGTGGACGATGGCTGCATTAGCTCTGGGGGCACGAGGCTCTTTCACAACATCCGGACGGGCGTTGTATCTTTTTATAATGTTCTTTTTTTTGACAAAGAACTGGGGGGGAGTTTTATATAATTTCTCGCTCCCAAAGCCCCAAGCTGTCACCACGTCCTCAACTTCATCCAACTCAGAGCAGGCAAGAACAGCCATGAGGTTGGTTAGACCTGGGCTCGCACCTATTCCAATGACTGCTGTAATTCCCGCTGCCTTTGCTTTTTCATGCAATTCTAAAATCTCAAGCGTGGGCTTCCAATCATCACAAATATCAACATAATCCTTCTTGGCTTCGATAACAGCTTCCACTATAGGTTTCCCAAATTTGAGGAAGGGCCCTACCGTATTAATTACTAGATCATGCTTGGACATTAAATCGACTAATTTCTCATGATCTGATACATCGATTTCAACAGCTGTCAGCTTGTCCGAGCCTACCAGTTCAACAAAGGATTCGGTAAATGCAAAATTTTTATCTGCAATTGTTATGGAAGTCGCTTTCGGAGAAGCGAGGAGGATTGCTACTGCCATCCGACCCATATCTCCACTACCTCCCAGTGCTAATATTCTCATAAGGATTCACCTAGTAGGGTTATTGTTTAATAGATCTCCTGCGAAAACTAGTACTTCATCTAGCTCTAATTAATTAGGGGATTTCCAAGGTTTTTTGAATATCATTAATTGAAATGTTGGAGGTAATACCCAATCGCGAGAAGATATCGATTAAATCATATAAAGATAGTCCCGATATTTCTCCTGCTCTCTCAATTGAAATTTCTTTGTTAATATATTTTTGGACTGCTAAGTTAAGTTTCTCACGTTGGATGCCTTCGGATAATATCTTTTTGGCAAGAGATGTTCTATCAAGATTCATATTTTCGGCTAAATTTTCGAGTTCTTTTAATATATCTCTACTAATGCGTAAATTGAGTTGTTCGGTCATTTATATTTCACTCCTTCTTTTAAGATAAACGAATATACCTCTGGTTTTAAGGTTTTAATTTGATTTAGATTATTTAACTTCTTTTTGAACTGAATAAAGTTTATTTTTTTCTCTTTTAGCAAATATAGTAATAAGGTCTCAGTAGTTTTCACTTTGATACCAAAGTTCAGGGCGATTCGAAGAGGTAATTTATCATCCGTTATCAATAAAGCTTGTTCGCTTTTAGCTAAGGAAATTGCTTCAGTTTCACCTATACCAAGATTATTTGAAAGTTTTTGAGTTGAAATAGATTTTAAATTGATATTTTTTGAAATTATGTTTTGATTGATAGTTTTCGCTTCAAAATATCTATTAATATCAATTAAAACTTCTTTTTTTACCGCTTCTGAGATCATAATATCTGTAAAACTCTCAATAACTAATTTTTTGATAGAAATCTTTGTGATATAAATCAAGGAACAGGCATCAAGTACTAATTTATCCATTGTATGAATTGATGGATTTGATAGTATTTAATATTTTTTGATAGCACATAGAGGAAATATTATTTTACATTTATTTTAAGAGGGGGAGATAGCAAAGTAGGAGGAAGGAGTTGGATGCATAACTAAAGAACTTCGGCGAGGGACTCTTTCTCAAAAATTGTATCCATACCTACCTCCTAGTGCTAATATTCTCGTACGTTTTCACCTTATGGAGTTTATAAGAAAGAATTTAAAGAACCTCTACCCAGATGGGACCTGCGTAACTGGTGCGTCCATTTGCACCAACAATACGGAGAACGTAGAAATCTGCGCCTTTAGTAGTCAAATTAAGAGGATTTATCGCTTGATCACTGTATTGGTTAATAAACCAATCCCCATCAATTTGGATACTTTCGGTATAGGAAGTACCATTGATGAGGGAAGGATCGGTGAACTCCCATCGACTTACAGGAGTTGTCTTTATGGTGCTATTTCTAAGCATTCCATTCTTTATCAGTTCAATTGTAACATTCCAATTAGGTTCCCAATTGGGCGTTACGGAGGCAGCGGTGGATTTGCGAGGAGCAGGCGCACCATCCTGAGCCAGAAAGATGCTAATATTACGTTGGGTGGTGTTAGTTGCGACATAGACAGTAGAACCTTCACCGACTGGAACTCCATTTATTGTAAAGTTGATAAAGGGTCGTCCATAATCGGAATTGGCGAAGATGCGTTGGTTATCGAGACCTTCAAAGACACTATTTCGGGTTAAATTCTGTGCAAAGACTGCGGTCAACCCACTGGGGTAGGGATGGCCATTTCGCGCAAAATCCAAAGCATAGGGGTATTGATGCCCAATGTAGGCATCTGTATGACTTAAGCTATGACCAGGATGTCCATCATGGTTATCGCCGGAGGCACACAAGGTCATCCGATGTCCCATTTTGAAGGCATCGATGATGGCAGCTCCATGAATAAACTCGGGTGTAGGATCAACAGAACCTCTATAACTCAAGGGATCACGGCTTTCATATAAACATTCGCCATGCACAGAAGTAACTTCTGCTATTTTCACATATTTCGGGTTAAGATAAGTCCAGTCTTGAATAAATTGATTGCGAACAGTGTGGTGGGGCATAGCCAATGCGTTATCGCCAGTTTGATTACAAAAGGCATCAAGAGCGTTCCATAAAGCCACAGGACTTGTTTGCACGTGAGCACCAAGAAAAGGGACTTCATCACCACTGAAGATACAGGTATAATGACCGTAATCCACATTGAAAGCAGGGGGATAATGCGGGGTCCACTCAACACCTTGAAAAACTACAAATTCGCCAGGTTCGTTCGCTTGATTAGCGGCTGATTCTGCAATTCCAAATCCCCAATCACTAAGACCTGATAGACTCAAATCTTCACCATGATCTGTGAGGGCATAGAACTCCAGGCAGGCCACATACCGTGCGAAGTAGTGAGAATGTTCAGGGGATCCTGATCCATCGGAGAGAATCGAATGCGAATGTACGTCCCCCCAATATAGCATCCGATCATTTCCGGTGTAATTTTCCACTAATATCGGATTGCTAAAGTAGGAATTCCCAGTAAGGCTATCATTAACGAGAATGTAATGGATTCCGGTCGTATTGATTTGAGCAGAGAAGACATGCCGCCCGTTATCTTTACCATCTTGAATCTCGTAGGCGGGGACGCCACCTAGGTTGAGAGCTTGCCCAGTGAAGATATAGGGATTTGGTAGGCTTGCGTTCGAGTTCATAGAGGTAAGTGTAGTAAGGTTGTAGGATCTGAGAGCGAATTCTACTTGCCCGTTATAATTGCTACTTAATCGCTCATATACGTCCCAGGCTTCTACAGTAATTTCGAAAGTTTCGCCCAGCGTTACAGTGGAAGGTGAATGAATCCATAGTAATTTGGGGTTATTATCAAACATGACTCCAAAGTCGAGGCTAACAACAGACCACATCAAAATAGGAAGTATAATGAGCGCAACTTTAAAACCTATACGAACCTTTTTGGATGTTTTTTTTATCCCTTTGCTCAATTGCGCCGCTTTTGGTCCCGAGGATTTTCGGATTTTCTTAAGAATCCACCCCCCAAGGGAAATGAAAAAGACTGAGATGATATAAATGCCGAAAATTAGTGCGCCCAAGAGTAGATAAAAAATATTCAATCCTTCTACTAGAAGAGTAGAAAAACCTATAATAAAAGCAAGGACAAGCCAGTTCCGCTTCCAAGCGGGGCTTTTTGTTAATAAATAAAAGCTAATTCCGATAGCAATCCCAACCCAACTCCACCAAAACCAGAGTATCGTAAGAAACACAAGAAGATATCCAAATACTCGTCCAATCCTCCAGCTAATATTCCAAATGCTTCCTAAAATTGACCTGGATTCGGTACCTGATATTTTTACTTCCGAAATTTTTGAAGTCATAGATTTACTTATCAAAAATAAATTATAAAAAAGTTAGGAAACAGCTTGATGTGTTGTCAATAAAATCTCCTACTAGTTTTTAGCATGTTCTGGAGGTGGACAAACTTCTCTCCATTGAAGATATATTTCTCTTCACTCTCACATTTCAGAAACAAAATAAACGCTTCTCTACTTTTAGTAAAGTATATGTTCTCAAATTCGACTCCATCGATTTGAGAGGTTGTTGTTTGTAAATGTTCTATCAGAATCTCCACTTGACTATATCTTCAATTTTATCTGGAACATGTTTTAAGATAAGCATTTCATTCGTCCTTTTTTATTTCATGAGATTTGTCATTTTTTTTGATAATTGTACCACCACATCTACAAGAAATTTCCTTATTATCAGTCGATTTTAGGTTGGACACCAATAGAAAGCTGATTCTGTTTTAATTTTAATCGATATTTGTATCATATTGAATCGAATCTTTCAAAATAAATAGATATTTATATTATAATTTTTATAATTTCGTTCAGTCTCTTACTTAAATAAAAGGAGTTTATTGAATGACAAGAACTGGACGCAAATTTGGTGGTATTTTAGCCCTTGTAGGTGGCGGCCTTACGACCTATGCGGTATTTTATGTGCTGGGTTACACCTCGATCATCGCCGAAGCGATTATTACTTTCGCTGTGACTTTGATTTTAGTGATTTTGGTAATTGTTGGGGGAATTTTATTATTCCTCGATAAGAAAATTGGTGGGATTTTAGCGATAATTGCTGGTACGGTGATAATAGTAGGATTATTTATTTGGATCGTTCCGCCGAACCTTACTTTGACCGTAAACTTGGGTGCCATTTTTGTTGAAATGCTGGGTTTCAATTTATATATAGACTCAATCCTAATAATCGCCGGTGGTATCGTTGGGCTGGCAGCAGGTTCCGAGTTATAAATTTCAACCTTCAAATTAATTATAAAAACCTATAAAATGCTCTCAAAATCTATAAGTTTCTATGCCAATTATCCATCTACCCGCATGCAAGTAGACCTGCCTTAAGGTTATCCGGCAACAGTGGAAAATACATTAACTCAGGACGGGATAGAAGTAAGAGATGCCATTATTCCTTTAATAGAGTGGGCACATCAAAAATCTAGGAAAAAGATGATTAATTAAAAAAATGGGGGAAGTTTATATAATATTCATTCTAACTCCGAAAGATCATATAAATAGACTTTCTTATCCCAGCAGCTGACAGCGAGGGCTTGACTATCAGGGGAGATCGCAACACCAGTGATGGCTTTTCCGACCTTTACGGTCTCAACTAGAGTCCCATCGGGTTTCCAGATTACGACAGTTTTATCCGAGGACCCACTCGCAATCCACTTCTCTGACCAGTCTAAAGACATGCTTTTATCTTGTTTACTTTCCAGGATTTGATCACTTTTCCCCTCGAGATCGTAGATTCGTACAGTCTTTTTTGAATACGTCCATGCACCGACTGCGAAATTCTTTCCATCAGGTGCCCACGCAAATGACGTATAAGACTCGTAGTGCTCTTGAAGCTCTTTGTTCATGGTCCAACTGCTGGGGTCCCAGTAACGGACGTTTAACTTTCCATCAGAAACTGCGACAAACGTTGATCCCTCTTGATTCCAACCAAGACCATTAATGTAGGAGGCGAAAGCTTCGAGCTCCTTAACATTTGATCCATCCCCAACATTCCAAATATTAGTCTTGTGGTCCATGGTATTCGTCGCAATCAATTTAGCATCTGGAGACCAAGCGACACAATTATAAGCATTGGCATCAATCTCCTTCTTCTGATTCCCGTCTGCATCCCAAAGTCGAAGTTTCTTGGCTCCAACCGAGGCAAGCGTTCCATCGGAAGCCCAGGCTAACCTTAAAACTTCATAGTCAGGTGTATCAATCACTTTGATTGAATCGCCTTCTCGATTCCATAAGCGAATTGTCATATCCGTCATACCAGAGGCAAGGATCTGACTATCTGTAGACCATGCTACCGTATTAACCGGACTTCCATCATGACCTTTTAATTTCTTCTTATCCATCTTGAAAACACCAATTCTTGTTTATTCAATAATAAATAACGCAATAAAAGGTACTTAAAACCATGCTATGAAGTACATTTAAATCGATCAATTAATTATTTTCGTATTCATCCCAGTTCCCTTCGAGATGATTTTTGAAGGATCAGCGCGGTCTTCAAATTCATGGTCAATATCCAAGAAGATTCCTCTCACGAGCTCATCTAGGGTTACATCAATATCCTCCATTTTAAGGAAGGGCGGCTCACTCGGGTATTCCCAGTCAAATAAACTATCTCGATACGTTTCTTTCTTTTTTGTATTGGGTAATTTACAATTAATGGTATGATATGGCAAAGGGATGCCTTCCTTCATTTGATCAACGAAGCTCACATTCCAGACTTCTGGGAAGTTTTCCGTGATCCACTTTTCACCAATTTCTTCTATTGCCCCAATGACGAATTGCGATCCAGTTGTGAGTCCACTCATTCGGAGCGTAAAATCTCTTCTAGGCATATGAGTTAGTGTTTTGAGAAGAGTTGGCCATGGTATAAATGCGAACCAATAATCCGGTAATCCATAATGAGAAGGGTTCACACCGTCCCAGATATTTGCTATTGCCTCCCAATTAGATCTTTCGGCTAGGACGTTAGACATTCCAGTACCCCAAACCATGCCAACCATGTAAGACGAGGTGGCGAATTGGGGGGCTCGTTCATTTCGCACATCCTTCAGTATATCAATTAGTTTAAAACCAGCCTGTGATAAATTCTTAGTTTTTTGAGGGAGTTCCCGTATTTTATATCCTAATTTAATATGTCTACGGTCTAATAATTCATCATCCGGACCTGCTACCCACCAATCCACAGGAATTCCATCTTCGGAGTGCCCATTAAGAATAAAGAATATCTCACCATTCTCCATGTCATTTAAAGTTACGAAAGTAGTATCGATTGACTCACCGAAAAGTAGCTTCATACTACCTTGACCTAAATCGCCTCGGATTGAAATTACAGGGGGAAAAAGTGTGTAAGTGATGATCTTTAATGGATCCTTGATCTTACCCTCAATAATCGCTTTTGCGGTCTGGATTGTTGAATCCAAACGTTCCTTTAATTCGGGATATATATAGTCAGGGCATGCCTCAACCATTTTTAGGATAATTTCATGCCCCAGTTTTTTGTTTAGGTTCCATAAATGTCTTGAGAGCGGCACAAAACGCTTCGTTCTCATGTGATCGGGAATATCCGCATAAGTATATTGCATAATAGAACCACTCACTTTAATGAAGAAAATAAGAGGAATACGTTTTAAAATACTTTTTGGGTTGTTTTTCTGTTATAGGCGGTTAAGCTTAGAGAGAAATCCTCGTAGATGTGGTAATGTTGAACGATAAAGAATATGAGACCTTCGATTCCTACTTTCATCCGAAGACGATCGCCATTGTTGGAGCCACAAATAATCCTTTTAGTGGAGGTTCAGGTTTTTTAATGGGATTAAACGCTTCTAAGTATCCGAAAATATTTCCTATAAACAAAAATAAAACTGAGCTTTTTGGTATTCCAACATATCCCAGTTTAAAAGATGTCCCCGAGCCGATTGATTACGTAATAATTGCCGTTCCTCGGAAGTATGTGCTGGATGTGATTAAGGATTGTGTAGATATAAATGTAAAGTTAGGCACCATTTTCACTTCTGGATTCAGCGAGTTAGGTAATACAGACCTTGAAAAAGAACTTGTAGAAACTGCAAGACAAGGTAATATGCGGCTGTTAGGTCCCAACTGTGTTGGATTATATATTCCAAAAGAGCGTGTAACGTTCATGGTGAGTTTACCTGTCGGTGAGGAGAATAGTGGCTCAATTGGAATTGTTTCGCAGAGTGGTGGGCATGCGGATATGTTTTCCTTCATGGGTAGCTATCGAGGGCTTAAATATTCTAAAGTTATCAGCTTTGGCAATGGCTCTGATCTACATGTTCCTGATTTTATCGAATATTTTGATCGCGATCCTGAAACTGAAATCATCTTCATGTATCTAGAAGGTTTTAAAAACGCCAAACAAGGACAAAGGTTCTATCAGCTCGCCTCTCATACAATAAAGAAAAAACCGATTGTCTTCTGGAAGGGAGGCATAACTGAAGCTGGACGTGGAGCTATTTTATCTCATACGGGCTCTCTCGCGGGGAAGCAAGCTGTCTTTGAAAGTATTTCCAAACAAATTGGATTGATTGAGGTTTTTAATCCGGAACAAGTCATAGACACTCTCACAGCTTTTTATTATTTGAAGGATCGGTTGCCATTGGGGCGCCGTGTAACGGTCGTTGGAGGAGGAGGGGGAAATGCTGTCGCTACCAGCGATATCTTAAACTCCTTTGGCTTGAACCTGCCGGAGATCCCACGAGACGTTCAAAAAGAAATTGGGGAGATAATAGGAGAGGTTGGAGTCATAACCAGAAATCCTCTTGATCTCAATGTAGCTCATTTTGATGGAAGTAAGTTACGAAAAGTAATTAAAATTGTAGCTTCTCAAAACTTCGATCTGATGATTTTCGATGCTGGGATAGATTGGGGAATCAATTTTGAAAAGGCCTTTGGGATGGAAAATGTTATCCAACCCATGTTTAAATCTGCACTTCGTCTGTTAAAGAAACTCAAGGATCAAATCACAATCGCAGCAGTGTTTCCAACTGTCTTTTATGATGGAGAGATTATTACCAAAAAAATAAAGTTTGAACAAATGGTTCAAAAATTTGGAATACCCGTCTTCCCGAACATGAGCCGTTGCGCCTTTGCTCTTAATAAATTAGTGCAGTATGGGGAACGATTCCGGAAAGACTAGAGAAAAAAAGAGATGTGGTTGAAAAACTTCTTCGGGCGCTAACTAATTAGAAAAATTACTTATTCATCTTTTTTTATAGCGTGCTTTTTGAGAAATACAATCACAGCTGCGTTAAAACCATCGGTGTTGTCAAGAATCGAAGCATGCCCAGCATCAGGAAGGATGACAATTTCGGCGTGTGGGATCTGGGACTTCGTATATTCTTGATATTTTGGGGGTGTTAGAATATCATCACTTCCCCCGATAAGCAGAACTGGTGTTTTTATTTCCTTAACGCGCTCTTGCATTCTTTCTGGGGCAAGTGCCGTGATGGCTTTAATTTTGTTGATAAAGCACCAATCGCTGTTCGCTTGCACATACATTTTTCTCATTTGATCTAAAATTCCCTTAAACACGGGATTCTCCATCGTCTTCTCACCTAGGACCCATGGGAGAAGGATATCAAATCCATCGGCAAACGACATTTTCTCGACCGCCTTCCGCCAAGATTCAGCTGCATATTGAATTCGACCATGTGGAAAGCTGAAACTATTTGCAATTGTTGCGGATATAACTCGATTGGGATGTTGGATGCATATATTTTGCGTTATTAATCCACCCATAGAAATACCAATCAGATGCGCTTTCTCTACCTCGAGATGATCCATTAAGGCGATGAAGTCTTCAACGTCCTTATCGAGACTATAAAAATTTAGAGCTTTTTCCTCATCATCAGGAAATTCTGTCATTGTGGATTTTCCAAAACCCCTGGAATCATGTGCGTATACGGTGAATCCTGCTTTGGCAATCGGACGGGGTTGAAATAGCCAAGCATCCTTTCCCATCCCCAACCCATGAATTAAAAACACCGCGTCACCTTTTTTTCCACGCTTATTATAACTTATCGTGATTGTTCCATCTTCAGTCTCTCTTGTAAATTCAAGCATAATTTACCAACCGTTCACGTGATATACGGGAATTAGTCTATCTACCTTCAAATACTTTTAGGTTTATTGGGATAGCAACAATAAGCATTTTCGTAAAGAGACCCGGTGGAGAAGTAACATGAGCTACGACATCCCCCCCTACAAATATGTCCAAGATCACACCCAGTGCATGTTCCAGTTAGTTGATTAACATCGAATTGACGGTTGTAGGCAAAATTACCCTCCTTCAGCCATATATCGCGTAAGGTTTCTTGACGTAAATTGCCTTCGATGAACCGATCAGAATAAAGAGATTCACAACCTTTCACGTTCCCAACTGAATCAATTCCAATAACTTGTAAACCCGCCTGACAACCGTCCCATGGCGCCAAGGTACCAGGTTGGTTGCGCAAGTATAACTCGTCTTCGTTGTAGTAACCGATACAATCTCCTGCGTAAAGCCGGACCTTCTGCTCAAACCGCTTCTCTTTAATAAATTTGGTGATCAAAGGAACCTTGGCGGGATCAAGTCGAATATCTTCTTGATCAGACATACTCCCCATCATGGCTGCGATTTGTAACTGCCAAACCTCCACTCCATTCTCGACGAGGAGATGGTACAGAGGTTCTAAATCCGAAATATTTAATTCTAACAGGGTTGTAACAACTCCGATTGAGATTTTTGCGTTCCGAAGCTGTTCAAAGGCAATTAAAACTTTTTGAAACGCATTTTTGACATTCCTAATTCGATTGTGATTCTCCGCCATCCCATCGAGAGAGAGCCCGACATTCGCCAATTTAGCATATTTAATTTGGTCAATTTGGGTATTTTCCATTAAATACCCGTTTGTTATAATATTGACGACCACGCCTCCATCAGAGAATTTACGTGCGATTTCTTCCCAGCCATTGTAGAGAAAAACTTCACCACCAATAATTGTAATTTTCTTGCAACCTAGATCAATTAATTGATCAGCAATATCCAGGCATTCATCGATTGTCAATTCATTGTAGCGGGCTTTCCCCGCAGCAGACCCACAGTGAATACATCGCATATTACATCGGAGGGTGAGTTCCCAGACCGCATTCTCGGGTATAAATTGATATTCTTTCACTTAACACCCTTCGTTAAAAAAAAGAAAAAGATTAGCCCTCTTATTGAAAAGTCATATCTTTTATTTGAAGTTTGATTCTTTGGTTACTTCTATGTAATCACACGTTACTTTGAATTCTGTTTTTAACAGCTTTTTTTGCTCATCTGTCAATGGAATAATGTTAGTTTTTGCCTTTGATGGTGTAATGACTGCATATAACATCATTCCAGCGATATTTTGTGGAACACTTACTTCATCTGCCGCTCTTCCCAAGAGCTTCTGAACCAATTCCTTTTGCTTTGGCGTAAATCTAATTGGAATTTCTCTTTTTGACATAAGTATCTCATCCTAATATTTGTAATTTATATAGTGCAATTTCTTATTTATAAGTGCTCTGAGTTGGATTGAACGAAGGCAAAAGAATTAATTCATTTGAAAGTCATATCTTTAGTGAGTTCTATATATTCACAATTAACATTCAATTCTTTCTTCAACAATTCTTGTTGGTCAGAAGTCAGAGGAATCATATTTTTTGTTCTAGTCCTTGGTGCTGGCATATATCCATATTTCAATACTATATTATGCTCTATTGTAATATTGACTTCTTTTACCGCTCGCCCCAGAAATGCTTGCACCAATTCTTTTTGTTTGGGGGTAAATCTAATAGGGATTTCTCTTCTATTTGGCATATTATTCACCTTTCTTTTCTATTAAATTAAGTACTAAATATTTTTTCAATTAATTATATCTCTTATGAGGTTGCAATCTGCTTCCCGAAGGCAATCCACGCTTCCTCATCCGCTGTTTCACCTGTAATTACACTCCAGAGATTCAGAAGAAAACTCGTTCGCCGTGCATATCCTGGAACTATATTGGTTGCACCTTTATCCTGGGCAATTTCTTCAATGCTTGAGAGGACATTCCCCTTCCAAAAGAGAAATGTGGCAAATGTGGAAACTTTTTTACCGGCTAGTGCAGTATCAGACAGACTATTTAAAAACTTTCTCAGCAACATGGCAGGTGATCCCACATGATTGGGTGTTCCAAAAACTACGATATCTTTGTTGTTTAAATCATCAATTTGTGCTTTATTCACATTTATTGTGGTCACAACTACATTTTCAGCTTCCAATCCTTTCGCAATATACTTTGCGGCTTGGGCAGTATTTCCTGACAGAGAATAATATATGATAAGAGTGTTCATTTTACAGACCTCTTCTTAAAAATGTACATTTAATTTGTCATTTCAGATTTATAAATTTTAGATAAAGCTGAGATTTCTTTTTATAGGAGACCTCTTCTTATGTAAAAAAAAGAGAATGTGAAAATTGGTGCTTGAGGATGAGTGACAAGAATCCCTGTGATTTTGATTTAGAGAAGATTGCGAATTTTGAAGAGGAGAGCGCATGGGTACGGCCAGGAAGACCATGGCTCAGAAATCGAGATAAAATGGATGTTCCCAAGAGTCTTAATTTTCCAGAAACCCTTCCAGGGGCAGCTTGTTTGTTGAAGCGGAGCGCAATCCATTTTCCGAATAACATTGCTTTTCATTATATCCCCGGGAATGAAAAATTTTCTTATTATGAAACCGATTATTTTGCCAATACATTTGCGAATGCCCTCGTCTCAAAATATGGAATAAAAAAAGGTGATGGCGTCGCAATAATGACTGGCAACAATTCAGAATATATTTTCTCAGTGTATGGGGTGATCCAGACTGGAGGTATTTTGATTCCTGTTAACCCTCTATTAAAAAAGAAAGAGGTCACCCACATCGTTAATTCGGCAGGAAATGTGAAAGTCTTTGTTGTTGCTGATAATCTTCTAGGTACAATCAAAAGAATTAGAAAAAATGTTGATTTGGGTGAAATTATCGTAATTTCGGATAAAACTGGTTTAGGAATGCCAACCTTTTCGGAATTACTTGATGAATATGAAGCTAAGCCACCAAAAGTGAAGTTGAATATTAAAGAGGACCTCGCAGCATTGCTTTTTACAGGGGGAACTACAGGCTTACCAAAGGGAGTGATGTTAACACACGCGAATATCATTTCAAATACACTACAATTCCTCTTCACTGGTGCTGCTGGTAGTTACACATCGTATAGAGATAATATCGATCAATTAGGAACAATGAGAACAATCACTTGCAATCCGCTCTGCCATGGAATGGGCTTTTTTATACTTAATTCCTGTATTGCAGGAGCCATTACCTTACTAGTCGAAAGATTTGATCCCCCTAAAGTTCTGAAATTGATCGAGATGTATCGTTTAATGTCATGGTCAGGGATTCCAGCCATGTTTAACTTTCTAATTAACCATCCAGCTTTCCAGAATGCGGATCTCTCTTCTTTAGAATTTGCTGCCTCTGGTGCGGCTCCGCTACCTCCTAAAACCGCAGAAGTTTGGCGGAAGAAAACTGGGTTGAAGGTTATGAATGCGTTTGGTTTGACAGAGGTCACGTGCATGGCAACGCTTGCTCAATGCTGGGAGGATATCAACCCCGAAAGTATTAGCTTTCCAATCATCGATACGGATGCAAAGGTTGTAGATCCGCCGGATTACATCACGGAACTCCCCCCAGGGAGCGCAGGCGAATTATTGATTCGCGGACCACAAGTCATGCAGGGGTATTGGAAGAATCAAGAGGCAACTACAAGGACGTTGATTGAAGATGACGAGGGTAATATCTGGCTTCGGACCGGAGATATTGCGAAAATGGATGAGAATGGATTCTTTTACATTGTTGGAAGATCTAAAGAGCAGATTAAATACAAAGGTTATCGAGTATTACCCGCAGAAGTGGAGTCAGGATTATATGAACATCCCGCAATACTTGAATGCGGTGTAATTGGACTTCCTGATGAGGTTTCAGGGGAGACTATAAAAGCTTTTATAAAGTTGAAACCTGAATATAAAGAGAAAATTACCGAGCAAGAAATAATTGATTGGGCGAAAGAGACGATGGCAGGATATAAGTGGCCGCGATTAGTCGAATTTGTTGGTTCCATTCCACGGACACCTGTGGGAAAAGTAATGCGCCGACAACTATTGGCAAAGGAAATGAAGAAAAGAGGCAAAGCCTAATCCAAGATGTCCTCTACAAAAATCGAATTTTAGAAAGATTGACATATAGTGTGCCATGTCAGGATTGATTTCTGGTTAATTTCGGGTGAAGGAGGAGGTAAATTCGTTCCTAAAAAACCAATCACCCCGCTCACAAGCACTGATGTCATTTTATTCACTTTTGATGTTAGAATGTTATTTTTATAAATGTGAAGTTAAGATATATCATTTACCAAAAAAAAAGTTTCAGGGATAAAAAATGACGATATTTGATGAAAAAATATGGACGAAGTCGTATGATGATCATGTGAAAGCAAGTTTAGACTATTCTAAAGAACCATTAGGGAAAATTTTGGATAAAGCTATGCAAAAGTACCCCGACAAACCAGCTTGTTGGCTTATGAAGAGGGAAATGCCCTATCAGGAATTGAGAGACATGACGCATCGATTTGCAACATTTTTACAAAAAAATGGGCTTGAAAAAGGTGATCGGGTGGCTATTTGTTTAGCAAATTGTCCCCAATATCTAGCTGCCCAATTTGGTACGCTATTAGCAGGTGGAGTCGCCTCGGGGTGTTCGCCCCTCTTGAGTGCTGACGAAATTGCATACCAGTTGAAGGATAGTGAGGCAAAGTTTCTCATCACCTTAGATGCGGTATATGCTAAAATATTAATGAAGAAGAAAGTTCTGGAGAAAGTGCCAAATCTCAAGGTTATCGTAACAACAAATATATCAGAATACATGGGACTCTCGAAACTTCTTGTGATAATTGGGAAATTGATTGGGAAAATTCCGAAAGGTAAAGTTAAACCCTATCCTGGAAAACAGATATTTGATTTTAAAACAGACATAGTAAATATACCAATCGATGTGAAAGACGTATCTATTGATGTAAATAAGGATCTAGCATTTCTCCAATACACCGGCGGAACGACTGGGCGCCCGAAGGGAACGGAACTTACGCATGCAAATATTATTTCAAATCTTACCCAGATTATGACGTGGCTTGATCTTGTACCTGGTGAAGAAGTTTGTGAATCGGCATTTCCTTTGTTTCATTTGGCAGGCTTAATTTTTGCCCATCTTGTCGTTTGGGGGTCACACTCTCAAGTATTAATTCCTAATCCAAGAGATACGAGTCATTTTATTGCTGACTGGATTGAACACAAGCCGACTCTTATTCTAAACGTTCCGACACTATATGTAATGCTTATGAATAATTCTAAGAGCACTAAAATTCCTAAAGATGTCCTAGATACTGTCAAAATATATGGTTCGGGAGCTGCACCCTTTCCAGCTGAAACAATCAGAGACTTTGAGAAACATTTTCAAGCTGAAAATAAGGTGATGGAAGTATATGGTATGACGGAAACCAGTCCTATTATAAGCATGAATCCTAAATACGGGACAAAAAAGATTGGGACCGTTGGGCTTCCAGTTTCAAATACAGAACTTAGATTGGTAAATTTAGACACAGGTGCGCAAGTCGAACTTGGAGAACCCGGAGAAATAATACTTCAAGGACCACAGGTTACTCGCGGTTATTATAAAAAGCCGGAAGCAAACGCAAAAACGATTATCGATGGTTGGTTACACACTGGGGATGTTGGAGTCATGGATGAAGATGGTTATATCAAAATCGTGGACCGAACGAAAGATATGTTGATCGTCAGTGGATTCAAAGTATATAGTGTACATGTTGAAGATGTAATGGCAAAACATCCAGATATTGAACTTATTGCCATTATTGGACTGAAGGATCCTAAACGCCCCGGTAGTGAAATCGTTAAAGCAGTGGTACAATTAAAAGATGGTGTCAAATTAACCGACGCTTTAAAAGACGATATCAAAGAATATGCCAATAAAAGCCTCTCCAAATATGAAAACCCAAAAGTCTGGGAATTTCGTGAAGAACTCCCAACAACGCTCGTAGGAAAAGTACTAAAACGAGAACTTCGTGAATAACTGAAATAACAATCTCTTTCTTTTTTTCATACTATTTTTTTACTATTTGAGATTCCAAGTTCAATTAGATCCTGTAAATTCCTTACGAAGTTGTCCTTCCTATAGGATAAATGTTATTTTTATAAATCTCAAGATTCATTGTATCCCTTACAACTATTGAAGGTCATTAAAAATGTCAATTTATGATGAAAAAATTTGGATAAAATCATACGATGAGCATGTAAAGAAGAGTATTGAATATAAAACAGAATCAATTGGGAAGATTTTTGATGATGCGATGGGGAAGTACCCAGATAACGTTGCATGTTGGATGATGAAACGTGAAATTAAATATGAAGAATTGCGAGAGATGGTGAGGAAGTTTGCTACTTTCTTACAACAAAATGGGTTGAAAAAAGGTGATAGGGTAGCAATTAATCTACCCAATTGTCCTCAATATATGGTCGCCCATTTCGGAACGCTATTAGCTGGTGGCGCATCCTCGGGCTGTTCGCCTCTTTTAAGTGCAGATGAAATTGCCTACCAAATAAATGACAGTGAGTCCAAATTTCTTGTTACGCTAGACGCAGTGTACCAAAAAGTCTTGAAGAAAGAGGGTGTATTAGATAAAGTTCCTAAACTGGAAACAATAATTGCGACGAATGTCTCAGAATATATGGGCCTCTCGAAACTTCTCGTGATAATTGGGAAATTGATTGGGAAAATTCCGAAAGGAAAGGTTAAACCACACCAGGGGAAGAACGTGGTTCAATTTAAAGATGTAATGTTAACGCAACCTGATGTCAAAGAAGTAACAATAAATACAAAGAATGACCTGGCGCTTCTCCAGTATACGGGGGGCACAACAGGCCGTCCCAAAGGTACAGAAATCACACATCATAACCTTATTTCCAATCTAATGCATTCGATTAATTGGTTGGACCTTAAATCAGAGGAAGTCTACATGTCTGCGTTCCCCTTATTTCATGCAGCAGGTATGACATTCTGTCATGTTGCAGTTTGGCTTAGTAATTCCCAAGTTCTCATTGTTAATCCAAGGGATACTGATCATTTTATTGAAAGTTGGATTGATAAGGCGCCCACCGGTATTTGTAATGTGCCCACCTTATATCTCATGCTGATGAACAATGAGAAACACAAAAAAATTTCCCAATCGCTATTGGAGAAAATAAACTTCTTTGTCTCATCAGCAGCACCTTTTCCCGCCGAGTCAATTAAGGAATTTGAAGAGGAATTCAATGCGCAAAAGAAAGTCTGCGAGCTTTATGGGATGACTGAAACCTCACCACTTTTGACAATGAATCCGTGCTATGGGGAAAAGAAAATCGGAACGGTTGGATTACCGATACCCAATACCGAGATACGGCTAGTAGACGTAGATTCTGGGGAACCTGTAGAACTTGGTCAACCCGGGGAGATTATTTGTAAAGGTCCGCAGGTTACAAGGGGTTATTATAAGAAACCAGAAGCTACCGCTAGAACTATCGTAGATGGCTGGCTACATACAGGAGATGTCGGAGTCATGGATGAAGACGGGTATATCAAAATCGTAGATCGCACCAAAGACATGTTAATTGTAAGTGGTTTTAAAGTATATAGCGTGCATGTTGAAGATGTTCTAACTAAACATCCTGATGTTGAGATTGCTGCGATTATCGGTCTAAAAGATCCCAAACGCCCGGGTAGTGAAATAGTGAAAGCGTATATTACATTGAAAGAAGGTGTTGAAGCAACTGCAGAATTGATGGAAAGTATCAAGAAGTATGCGGCTGATAACCTTTCCAAATATGAAAATCCGAAGCAATGGGAATTTCGGGATGAACTACCATTAACCTTAGTAGGAAAAGTATTGAAAAAAGAATTAAGAGAAGAAGCAAATAAATAAAATTCTTTTATTTTTTTTGATTAACTGAAGTATTTTTCTCTTGGTTAAAAACAAACTTTTGATACTTGAAGAGTTTAGAAATAACATTAGCCGCGCGTTCCATGGACGGGTAATGTGGGATTTGAAGGGAAATTAATCCATCAATGAATTCTTTTCTCAATCGGGTGATTTCGGGGTCGGTGACCACAAGATTAGGTAGGATACAGATAAAAGGTTTATTGGATTTCTTTTTCGCTCTTTTGATATTTCGGAGGAAAACTTTACCTAAGGATCGAGATTTAAAGCGAAGAATCATTGGGGGAAGTCGTTCAGTCATGAAATAGAAAAAGACTATATCTACATTCGGATCTTGTGAAATGTAGGTTAAAATCTTTGCAAATACAACAGGAAGCCATCCGGAGACCCCAAGATCCGCTGGATTACGGGTATTGGTATTGACTTCTTGGATTTGTTCTTGGATTTTCGCCCGAGTCTCCTTTGCGAACTCTGGGATTCTTAAACCGTTCCTTGCCGCTTCATCGGTCATTTCCACGCAGGAACCCCCACCTGGAACAGTAATCCCAATGTTCAATCCTAGCTTTTTGTTTGAAAGAAATAGTGCCCCTAATGTTAGATCCGCCAATTCTTCGAGTGAATTGGCGATTATTCCACCGTTCTGCTGGATTGCCGATTTGTATATAGAGTAGCTCGAGCTTATTGCGCCGGTATGAGAGGCTGCAGCAATGCTTCCTTCTTGAGTTTCCCCCCCTTTCCAAAAGATTATGGGTTTGTTCCAAGAAGTTTCATGAAGTGTTTTAAAAAAAGCTGGAGAGTTCTTTATACTCTCTAAATAACAAGTAATGACTTTAATTCCATCGTCTTGAGCAAAATAGCTGATGAAATCTTGGATAGTTAAATCACATTGATTTCCAATGCTGACCACTTTATTGAATGTAAATCCCCTATCAGTGCCAAAAAGATAAAAGGAGCCTGTATGCCCTCCTGATTGGGAGATGTATCCGACTTCCCCTTCGCGTTCAGGGATGTCAAGTATTTCAGTAATAGTATTTCGACTTTTCTGGCAATAAATTCCCAAACAATTTGGTCCTACTATACGCGGTCCATTAGCATTGCGAAGGGACTCCTTTTCTAATGCTCTCCCTTGTTCGGTCCCTAACTCAGAGAAGCCAGAAGAAAAGATTGTGATAAACTTTACACCTTTTTGGCTGCATTCCTTCACAATTTGTGGGACATCCTTTGCCGGAACCCCAACTATGGCATAATCAATTTCTGTAGGAACATCCAAGATACTTGGATATGCATCTTCGTCAAACATAACTTTTGTTCTTCTTTTATTAATGGAATAAATCGGATTCGGAAAGTTAACGGCACGTAAAGCGTAGAGGTGAGCAGTGACACCTTTAATTGGCACATCACTCACTCCTACAAGTGCTACATTTCTGGGATGGAATAATCTATCGAGATCAACCATAAGATCACAAATCGGGTGCTAAACAACGATTAAACAGGATTATATGAATTTTATTCTCATAAACAGAAAAGGAGTTTTAATCACGGATAGAGCGCTAGAATTATATGAATACTGGGAAAAAAAAAGGGAATTATATTAAACAAAATTTGATATGAGTTTTCCGAGTTTAGACTTAGATTCACGGTGTTTGAATCCTGAGACCCACAGCATGATTAGCCAAGTTACTGTTAATCCCATGAATGCCGTCAGGTGAGGGACGTATGAGTCGCCAGTGACCAGTGTTATTGTGAAGACGTATGCCACCTCAAGAAATGCGGGAATAACATATTTTAGATGGATTTTTCTCCACAGACAAAAGATGACATAAATTCCAACGATGCCCAAATGCAAGTATAGATTCCCACTACGCCCAAGGGGAGCATAGTACCAGATATCGATGAAGAAGTCCACGAGAATTGTCACCCCAGCCATTGCCACCAAGAAGGTGGTTTCAATAGTTAAATCCAGTTCTTCTTTTTTCTTGAAATGTAGATATGCGAATACGATACAGGGCATCCCAATGTTTACTGCGATAACCCACGGGATACCTGTCAGGCGGTTGCGAGAAATATCGTAGTTTGTATTCACCAATTTCAGAGTAGTTAAACCATTGCCATCTCCGATGTTTAAAATGAATAGCATCCCGCAAGTGAAGTCCATCTCGCCTGTCGCAATGAGCCCATTGCCTGCATCCCGGACTTCGAAGATCAAGGAAAATTGAGCTCCATGAAGTGGACCTTCCTCAGGCCAATAAGTAGACTTACCGGTTATGGTTAGGTTGTAAGCTGTGTTTATTGCTCCTAGAATGCCGATGTTGTCCCAAATACTGAAAACCCTGCCAATTTGATCCGTCGTTTCACTCCCAGTACTCCCTGTGACCACGATATGCACCCAAAAGATCGAATAGTTATTTGTGGTAACTGTATTATCGATGAATCTTCCATCGGGGGTTACATTGTAGAGATACGTAGTCGTGCCTAAGGTAATGTTCGCTTGAGCATGGGTTGCATTGACCGGGATGGCATCGAAGGCTAGGTTTGTCAGATGAGTACCGTTATAAAATCGAAAATCAGAGGTCGTTGCAGAATCGAAGTAAAGAGGGTCGTGAAGATTAGTGTCCAAATTTAAAACACGAGCCATAACAATTGCAGTTACTGGAATAACACCCATTACTATTAGGATGATTAAGATAAGAAGTCTTCTTTTTGTAGTATGCATTTTTTTTTACCTTTTCTTAACCCAATTTATTATTAACTTT
Organism: Candidatus Helarchaeota archaeon; assembly: GCA_016840125.1. The sequence continues at coordinate 51,396 of JAEOSY010000668.1, forward strand.
AATATTGTCTGATACGAATTGTCATAAATATATACTGTCTCGGAAAAAAGATAATTAGCCTCAATTGTAAATGTGAAAATAGGTACTAAAAGTGGATAGAAGGTCAGCAGTTTGAGAGGTATGAACAATAAAGTTCTGAGAATAGATTTAACAAGCGAAGGAATTAAATCTGAAGCATTATCTGATGAAATACTTAACCAATACTTAGGAGGTCGTGGATTAGGGGTTAAATTATTAAGTGATAGTGTAAAAAAGGGGATCGATCCGCTTGGCCCTGAAAATATCTTAGTCTTTTCGGTTGGTCCTCTCACGAGCACGATAGTTCCGACGAGTGGAAGGTCCTCACTAGTAACTAAATCCCCATTAACCAATACAATCATGCATTCAAATTCAGGTGGCCTTTGGGGTTCAATACTGAAGAAATGTGGCTATGATGCCTTATACATTACAGGACGCCTTGAAGGAGAACCAGGTTACATTTTGATAAATGGAGAAGAGGTTGAGATCAAAAGAGCGAAGGAGTTATGGGGTTTAACAACAGAGGAGGCAGTAGAGAAGGTTCGTGCATTTGAAGGAGAATGTCAGGCGCTAGTTATCGGACCAGCAGGAGAAAACTTAGTAAGGATAGCGTCAATCATGAACCAAGCCCATCGGGCGTTTGGAAGAGGTGGTGTTGGAGCAGTCATGGGTTCCAAGAATCTGAAGGCAATTGTGGTTAAAAATGGAATCAAAAAATTTCAAGGGAAGGATATTGAACATCTAAAGAAGTTGAATAGGGTAGCTTTGGATAAAGTTAAGGTCTTCCCAATTACCTCACAGGGATTGAAGCTCTTTGGGACCGCTGTCATGATGAAGGTGATCAACTCGTTCGGGATGCTCCCTATAAATAACAATCAAATGGCGTACACTAACCAAATTGATGCAGTAAGTGGCGAAAAACTGCGTGAGGATTTTTTAGAAAAAGATGAAGGGTGTTATGCCTGCCCAATTCGATGCGGACGGATGACCAATACGGGGGAGATGAAGGGAAAGGGACCAGAGTTCGAATCGTTATGGGCGTTAGGTCCGCAATGCGGAATTTTCGATTTGAAAATAATCACTCATGCTAATTATTTGTGTAATAGCCTTGGATTAGATACGATTTCTACAGGAAATACCATTTCATGTGCAATGGAACTGCAACAACGAGGTTTACTGAATGATTCACTTATAAAGTTTGGAAATACAAAAATATTAGGGGACCTCATTAAAAAGGTGGCGATGCAAGAGGGGATTGGGAAAGAAATGGCAGAAGGATCCCTGAAATTTTCCGAGAAATACAATGGGACGCAGTATGCAATGCAAGTCAAGGGCATGGAGCTCCCGGCATATGATCCACGCGGTGCAATGGGACAAGCTCTTAATTTCGCAACGTCCAATAGGGGCGCGTGCCACTTAACAGGATATTTGATAGGGATGGAATTACTTGGTGTGCCCAAGTTAATTGATCGCTTCTCCATAGCTGGGAAAGCGGATCAGCTTGTGCTGAGACAGAATCAAAGCGCCGCAGAGGATTCATTAGGCGTCTGTAAATTCGTGGGATTTGCAGTTGGGATTGACTTCCAAGTACGTTTTCTTCAAGCTGTCACTGGGATTGAGTTTACCATTCCTGAATTAGTAAAGATAGGAGAGCGAATTTATAACTTAGAGAGACTTTTTAATGCTCGAGAGGGCTTTTCACGCAAAGAGGACACGTTACCACTGAGGTTCTTGAAAGAACCTTTGACTGAGGGCCCTTCTAAGGGGCGAGTTGTACCATTAGATAATTTATTGGAAGGTTATTATCAGGTCCGACAGTGGGATATGGATGGTATACCCACCGATGGATTATTAGACGAACTTGATCTTAATAGATTAGCTTAGACGGAAAAAAAGAGAGGGGTCTTAGAAATATTTCCCGTTTCGTCTTGCGTTCCACTTATATAATTCTAGACCGATAATCCCTGTTGAAGAGAGAAGAATAACCCAGAGCCAGTCAAACCCATTTAACGCAATCCATCCGATATTTTCACCTAAAATATCAAAAACCACGGGATTAGCATCGGGTCCGAAGTACATCAGACCGATATGAATGAATAAACACAATCCGACACTTGCCATTAGTAACCAGTTGAATTCCTTAATTAAACTCTGTTTGAATGAGGCGTTGGGGCGTCGCATAGACCACACAACCAGTAGTTCTGAGACGAAGATTACTGTCATACACATTGTGCGGGCTTTAAGCTGGAGTTCCCCAAAGGGTAATCCACCGTCGATGACAGCTTCGTAAGCAAGCGGGTCAATAAAACCAGAAGCATTAATTGAATCAAAAGGTGCCAATCCCCAGAGGGGAATTAGATATGCTAACGCTATACCAACACCTACACAGAGGCATTGAACAAGCATCAGCTTGAATAGAGGTCGGCTCACAAGTTCTTCACTATCACGAGGCGGTTCCTTCATGATACCCTTTGGGTATGGGTCAGGAATTAAGGCTAATGAAGGAAAGGCGTGTACAATCGCAAATAAATAAGTATGTTGTAATATCGAAAACATTTCAAAACCCTCTACAGGAGCAAATCGAAAACCAAAGAAAATAATCGCTTCCATCAAATTGAGAGCAATAAAAAAGAAGATAATCACACGAATTCTATGAAAAATACCCCGACCAACGCGCAATCCACGCACAATTGAATTAAAATCATCATCGGTAATAACCATATCTGCAGCTTCTTTAGCTACATCTGACCCCGCGATACCCATGGCGATTCCTGTATGGGCCTGTTTCAACGCAATTGCATCATTTACGCCATCTCCAGTCATAGCAACCAGACGATTTTCAACATCCTGATAGCGTTTCACGATTTTAACCTTATCCTGAGGCGTAACCCGAGCAAAAACAGCTGCTTTTCTAAATTCTTCATTCGTTAGAGAATCGATATTTTTTCCTTCAATCACTTTATCCCCCTCACCGAAGATTCCGACATCCATAGCAATTGTCCTTGCGGTTACGGGGTGATCGCCGGTTATCATCTTGACTGCAACACCTGCTTGATGGCAAGAAATTACAGATTCTTTCACGCCATCGCGAGGGGGATCCAAAATGGAAACGAATCCAAGAAAGATCAAATCTTGTTCAACTTGATCTCGGTTAGGATTTTCTCTGTTAAAATCTTCAAGCGGTTTATAGGCAATGCTTAATGTTCGGAATCCTGCTTTTGCAGCAGCTTCTACATCTTCTAATAATTTCGCTTGAAATTTTTTAGTAAGGTCTTGTATTTTACCATCTAAAACTATACTTGTAGACCGATCAATTATTATTTCTGAAGCGCCTTTAATAAAGGCATATTTTATACCGTCTTTATCGTTGACAACAGTCGACATCCGTTTTACGGAGGAGTCAAATGGAAATTCATGTAGAATTTCAAATCTCTTCCTTAACTGATCGATATCATATCCAATATTTTCTGATAGCGTCAAGAGAGCACCCTCTGTTGGCGCCCCTATGATACTCCGAACCTCTTTTTCCTTTCTACCTTTACCTGCGATTTTTCTTTGCTCAAAAATCAATTCCGTACTGTTATTTATTACCTGCGAATGGATAAATAGTTCGAAATAGGGATCATCTGAAAAATTATATACAGATTGGTCTAAATGAAGAGGAGTTTTATTGGGATATTCAACTTCTGGAACATTAATTATTTTATCATCATACCAAATGAGCTTTACAGTCATCTCGTTCTTCGTAATGGTTCCAGTCTTATCAGAAGCTATTATTGAGACTCGCCCGAACGATTCGATGGCTGCCAAGTTACGAATGATCACGCCTTGCTGTGCAAGAGTTAAGACCCCTGTAATCATAACTAAGGTTGTCATAAGAGGTAAATTGATGGGTACGAGATTCTTACCCACTGCAATCGCTCCTACAAACGCGTCCGTAATGGGATCCCCCGTTGTGAAAAGCCGGAATAAAAAGGATACGGCTACCATGATAATAACACCAATTGAAAGCTTTTTCGCAAGTGAGTTCATCTTAGCTGTAAGGGGGATTTCGGGTACTCCTCCTTTATTAAGTTCAGTAGATATATTACCAATTTCAGTATTTACCCCCGTATAAACCACAATAGCCCGTGCTTTCCCTCTTGTAACAAAACTCCCTTGAAAAACCATGTTGATTTGTTCTTGAATAGGAATTTCAATTTTTGCAGATAATTTAAGTTCTGACTTTGGTACAGCGGCGCTTTCCCCAGTCAATGCAGCTTCATTCACCTCAAGATTCGCGCTAGTAATGATTCGACTGTCCGCAGGGATTTTCACGCCTTGTTTCAGGTCAATAATATCACCTGGAACGAGCTCAGTCGTATCAATTTCTTTCTTCACCCCCCCTCGAATGACTGTACCCTTCAAAGCCTGCAATTTTAACAGAGATTTCAAGGTTTTTTGAGCCTTAAACTGTTGCCAAACCGCAATAATGGCGTTTAGGACGATAACCCCGAAGGTCAAAATAGCATCGCCAAAAGATCCCCAGATTATAATGGGAATAACCATAATGATTAAGATTAGAATAAACAAATTAAAAATCGGAGCGAGATATATTTTCCAAATAGTTGATTTAACTTTAGGTAGTTCATTTGGACCGTGTTCAATCAGTCTCGAAGAAACAACTTCTTCATCTAACCCAATTTCGGGATCGGTCTTTAATTCTGAATAAATGACATTAAGATCTTTGGAATAATAAGGAATAGAGGACTTCTGATTCTGTTTTGAATTCGCAGTAGCCAATTTTTAGCATCCCTTTATAATGATTATACTTTATAGAGACTTTAAATGACTTAAAAAAGTGATAGTTAATGGTGATATAATTTTTAAAGCCAGAAGAACCCTTAGAAGTAGAATTGCTGATAAGAATTGTGCATAGAGAGGTGTTGAATTGGTTGTCGATGAAGCTACGTTTCGCGAATTTCAGATAGTAGGAAAAGTCCTAACAGATCACAGATATAATACTTCGCACTCCGGTAATATTTCAATGAGGAGTGGGGGTAAGATTTTAATTAAACGTCGTGGAGCGATGTTAGGGTTTTTAGAGCCAGAAGATATTGTTGAAACGGATTTAAATCAGCAAGACTCTAGCATAATGTTATCAAGTACCGAGACCGAAGTACATCGGCAAATTTATTTACAAACCGATGCAATGGCTGTGGTTCATGCACATAACCCTTTTTGTGTAATTCTCTCACTGGTGGA
>JAEOSY010000669.1 GCA_016840125.1 Candidatus Helarchaeota archaeon
CTCTGAATACGTTAGAAAGTGCAAAAAACAAAGAACCACATTGAAGAATTGCGTCCCAACGCTGGAAAAACTGAATTCCGCGTAGTGCCGCGTTGAAATCAAGCCCACTCGTCACAATGGCGTTTCCCAGATGGGTAAGACCATACTTTCCCTTCTGTTCTCGAATCAGTTCGTTCTCTAGTAAATTAATTAGGATGGATTCAAAATTATACCGTTCCAATTCATCCTCATTGAAATAAATGTTTTGATACCGTTCCAAACATGATACTAGTCGCTTTTTTGAGAACTGATGTCTGAATAGGGTTTCCAACATCAACCGAGGTAAATGACGGGGGCGCACCCGCGGCGGAGCCATTTCCAAGTGAAATCCTAAGATTTTTGTATAATCCTCATTGACTCTCACTTTGGTCTCATAGAACCAATCGCGCGGAAAGTAATCCCACCCCGGAAAAGGATAAGACCCTAAATCTATGTGTGCGGGATCTCTAATTAAATCGATTAAATCTGCTATTATGTCATAAAAAAACCATCGTTGTCTATAATCATCAGGTTTCGTTCGCTTGAGTTCTTCTACCCATTGATAATGATCTCTCAGCCATGTTTGAAGGTACTGAATTTCTTCCTTCCTTCGACTCACTTCGGAGGGGGGCGACTCGTCAGCAACGAAAAAGATAACCTTCCCGGTGCGGTCGCGCATCCGCCCGCACATTTGCATCAGGTCAGTGGCAGAATACCGTTCTGCATCCGTGACAATTACCGCCTTAATGTTAGAGACATCGATCCCGGATTCGAGTAAAGAGGTACAGCAGAGAATTTGAATCCCGGCATCCTCATTGAATTTCTGAAAGATAAAGGGCTGCCGCCTTCGGGAGACACCCGCATGTAAAAAGTCACAATAGAACTGTTCTTGAATCTGGTTATCCTCAAAAAATTTAACGAAACGGTAATTTATTTTCCGCGCCATACGTTCTGAGAGTTTTCGGGTGCGGCAGAAAATGAGCATCTTCGCTGATTCTACTTTCACCCCTTGGTCAGTTTCCATCTCAAGATATTGCTGGATGAATGCTTCGCATTTGTTAAGGGCTAGAATGACTTTCTCGGCATCTGCTGACATAAAATTTTTCGCTTCTTTTGAATAGTGCCGAATGACTTCCTCGTAGGGAAAGGTCTGGTCAGGTTGGCGATAGATCAGTTTGCAGTTTAAGAGTGAACTCCACTTTTCTGCGTCGGACTCCGTGAAGGAAGCTGTAAGGCAACAGAATTGCAACGCTTCGGACTTAAATTCCTCTAACAACTTGAACAGCATGGTTTCAAGGAGCATACCTCGATCCCGATCCTGAAGCACATGGATCTCATCAACCACAATCGCGCCAAAGGGTTTCGAGTCCTGAAAGTAGTGGCGGTCTTGCACTTGAAAGAGGAAGATCCGAAATGCCTCAAAAGTGGCAACAATAATGGTTTTCCCCCGGTATTTTCGCAATTCGGACTGCGTTGGTTTGAATTCTCCCGCTAGCTTGATCACATGCACTCGTTCGTCTGATTCGGTATTAAAGAATTCTTCGATTCGCTCCGCCTTCTGGTCGACCAAACGCACGGAGGGAACCAAGTAAACTCCAACTTTATTTGCCATTAAGGATTTATACAAAGAAGCATACGCCAAAAGCGATTTGCCCGTGCCAGTAGGCGCGACGCAAAAGAGACTTTGCCCCTGTAATGCGTGCCGAATGCCCTCTTCCTGATGATCTCGGAGGGCGAGAAAATTGAATCCGCGATTGTCAATAAAATTCTCCAAGAACTCAAAAAATATGCTTAATCGGAACTTTGGTAAGGATGGTTGTCGTCCCCGCCGCCCACTCACTCTATCTACTGATTGTGTCATACTGAAACCAGATTGAGTAAAAAATGATCTTGATTATATGTTTCTTTTTTGAAAAATTCTAACTTTTAAATCTTCTTCCAGAATTTATTTTCCTTGAGTCATAGTAATTAATTTTAGTGTGTTTAATTTTTATAAAGTAAAAAATGAGGGAAACACCTTCTAAATTCAAAAAATAGGGAACTTAGTTTAGAAATCATTTAATAATCAGATTTAATTTCTCATAAAATCCTCTCCGAACGCGGAAAAAAGCCGCTGTTGACTTTATAAAGGATTTTGTGTATAAATTTCCAGTAGAATATGAGGTAGTCATTGAGGATTATAAATAGAAAGTTGGAAAAGAAGAAGTGAGTATGATGACGACAAAAATTGAGGAGAATAAAAATAAACCTAAAGGGACAATGAGACAAACTAAATTGGTTTCTAATCAAGCGGGAAGACGATGGAATAGGAAAAAATTCTGGGATCAACTCTATTACATAGCATCACACTATCACTTTCTAAAAAAGAAACTCCAGCAATTTTGTAAAGCAAAAAAAATCAAGATGTCAGGTACAAAGGAGGAAATAGTTAAACGTATTTGGGAGAAGGGATTTGAATTCAAGGATATTCAAGAATATGTAACTCAAAATGTTGGTGAAGATTCGGATGAAACAATGTTATTAACGGAACGTATTCAACTAAAGAAAACTCATCAACTCTCCCATTTGTGCCATCTCTCGAAGAACTTGTATAATCAAGGCAATTACATAATAAAAACAACTTTGGAAAACGGAGATAAAAATGGGAAAAGTAAGTGGGTAGGATACCTTGAGGTAGATAAGCGATTAAAAGATTCCCCGAATTACCAAGGATTGCCTAGACATGTGGCGCAGCAAACGCTTCGGTTGCTTGAACGAGATTGGAAATCGTTCTTTAAGGCAATAGAAGATTGGAAAGAAAACCCTTCCAAATATCAAAAGAAACCAGCACCGCCCCGATATAAACCAAAAAACGGTGAGCATTTGATTATCTTCACGAATTTGGAATGCCGCATAAAATATAATATATTTCGGAAAAAATACTTTTTACACTTTAATTATAAGGCAAAGTTACCCCCTGTGGCAGTAAATGGAATACGGGTTCCCCCTAATGCTTTGAGACATGCGCGTATTTTACCTAGACATACATACTACATTTTAGAGCTAGTTTATAAGAAATGGGTAAAACCTCTGAATTTAGATATCACCCGAAAAATTGGAATTGATATTGGTCTACGAAATTTAGTGACGGTCGTTAATAATATGGGGCTGCGCCCTTGGATAGTACGGGGCGGACCTGTGAAGGCGATCAACCAATATTTTAATAAATTGCGCGGTAAGATCCAAGCAATTAACGGAGAAAATGGCTCCAATCGAAAAACCAATAGATCGTTTAGGTTAAGGCGAATCAGAGATAACAAACTCACTGATCTGTTTCACAAACTTTCACGTGCAATCATTGATTATTGTATTAATAATAATTTTGGAGCCATTGCTATCGGATATAATGAAAATTGGAAGCAAAAAATCAATTTGGGTCGAAGGACTAATCAAAATTTTGTTTTTGTCCCATTCCTACCCTTAATAAATCAAATCAAATACAAGGCGGAACTAGTAGGGATTCAAGTCTTAATGACGGAAGAAGGTCATACCAGTAAATGTTCGTTTTTTGATAACGAATCCATCGAACATCATGACCAGTACCTAGGAAAGCGTGGAGTCTATGTGTCGAAAAAGAATGGTGGTAAAGGTGGGATTCATACGGGATTGTTCCGTACTGCTACAGGGTTGATTATTAATAGTGATGTAAATGGGGCATATAATATCCTGAAAAAAGCATTCCCGAATGCTTTTGCGGACGGGCTAGAGGGGCTAGGGTTAGTCCCATGCTCTGTGAAGTTTTCAGAGCTAGAACAATTTGTTAACCTAAAGTCAACAGAACACGCACTCCCGAAAGCTGTTTCAGCGGACGGGATAGAGGTTTAGGGGTATTCCCATTAGTAGCAATACTAAAAAAATGCCCTAAACCCCACAGATCACCTCCTCCTGATAGAGTTTAATGAATAATCTATCTGTAATCATCGATTTTTAAGAATTTATATATCTAATTCATTTAGGAATTTTTCACAATAAATGCACTCCCATTTAGAGTATAATTCGTAGAAAGACCAAAAGTTCCCTACTTCCCACCAATCTAAATTGAGTCTTTCAAATTCTTCTTTCGTTAACTTATGGAAGACAGTTTTTAATCCAATATATTCGCCATTACGATGGTCATCTATAAAATAAAAGGGAGATGATGACTCTGATAAGCGATCTTTTAGATCTTTTTCTAGCCAATCATATAGAGATGGAAGATCAATCGGTGGTAGTTTGCTATCGTTTTCATAAAGATTAAGTTGGAAGTCTATAACACTTGGACAAAGTTCGAAATCTCTTTTACAGTTTTGAAAATCTTCTAATAACTTATTTAAGTTTAAGTATCTAGATTCTTTGTAAAGGCATATAGTTCGTTCAAAAAAAAGGTTAAAGCAATCTAAACAATTCCCAATAAAATTATTTGCTAAATTCCAATTTTCGTCCCTAAATTTCTCCCGATTAAAAATTTTACCATTTGAAAGGATAAAATATAAGACTTTCCCTAGTGAATATATATCACAACGGGAATCGATATTATCATCTCTCCCTTCTTCTAATTCAGGAGCCATATAAAACTTTGAACCCACCCATTCATCAGTTCGAGTTATTCTTTCCCTTAATTCATCCAAAGTTATTCCAAAATCAATTATTTTTATAATTCCATCCTTGATTAGTATATTTTTAGGCTTTAAATCTCTATGAATAATATTTTTGGAATGAATGTACTTTACACCATCTAAAATCTGCTCATAAATTTCAAGTTTCTTATTAATTGTAAGACCTTTGTTTACTATATCATCTAAATTTTCCTCAGCCATTTCCATAACTATATAATAATACTTATATTGTCCTGAATCTTCAATACCCCAATCAATGATTTCAATTATATTCTTATGACCTTTCAACTTTCTTAGTACTTCTACTTCATTATTATAACGTCTAATAATTCTCTCATTCTTTCTTCTCTTAATTATTTTATAGCTCTTCAATGCTAAAACTTCATTAGTCTTCACATTTTTTACCCTAAAAATCAGGGCTTGTCCACCCCCTCCGACTAGCTTGTTAGAAATGGTTTGATAATCTCCAAAATTTCTAGTTTTTTGTTTTTGAAGTTTCATTTCATCCCTCCTTTAAATTACAAAACAAAAATTAATAATAGCACAGTAATTTCTCGGAATAATCTGAAGATTTGTTTAATTAGTTTAATCTTCTTTATTAAACAAACACTTAAGAAATTCACTTATGACTTAAGTAATACCCGTAACTTAAAAACTAAATATAGATTATAAAAATAAAAAAGGATGAGTGTGAAATGGGGGCAATTGATAAATTTGTGAAAAAACTTGAATCGAAAGAAATCGAAGCTAAAGATTTGACTCTTTTCCTCGCAGCTCTCGAAGAGATAGCCAGAACTAATGAAGATCTTCAGGATGAACTAGAAGATGCCGTCGATACTGTGATTCAATTCATCGTCCCTGGCGTTTTCCAAGCATATATCGAGATTAAAGATGGGAAACTCACAGTAGGGGAGGGTATCATGGATAACGCTGACATTCTCCTGGAATTAACAGAAGAAGAATGTAAGGGTATTTTTACTGGTGAAACTGATTTATTTTCGTTATGCGAGAGAAAGGAAAATTAATGGCAAAATAACAAATAAAAACAAAATTCCCAAAAAAGTTTATAGCATTACGGTTATATCCCCCTATTTATAAAAAAAAAAGGAAAATTACTAGGTTTTATTTGAATAATTATTTTTTTTAGGAGGCGTCGCAGAGCATGGTTGCAATAGAAGAGAGATTTAAAAATTTTATAACAAAAATAAGTCAGATTACTAAAATGGTAAAAGATTTTGCAGGGGAAAACGTCCCAGATTTTATCTATATGAGTTTAAAAGCAAATTTAACCCTAGATGGAAAAAAATATTTGATGACTATTAGTCCAGATGAAGTAGAATTCGTAGAAGGGCATGATCCATTCACAAAATTTTCTATTACGGCGACCGAAGAGGTTTGGCATAATATATTTGATGGAAAACACACATTTTTCGGGGGATATACACAAAATCTAGTGGGAATACCAAATTATCGCCCCAATCGGTTCAGTGTTTTTTACATCTCTGGAATGCTCTCAATGCTTCAACATCTCAAAATGAAGATCTAAGAGGGAAATACAATGGTGACTAAAGCAGAAAATATGGCGGATTGGATTCTTTCAGTTTCGTATGAAAAAATTCCCGAACGTGTAATTAAGACTGCAAAACAGCAACTTTTGGGTATGCTAGGGGCGTGTTTTGCTGGATCAACGACACATGGAGGGATGATACTGCTAGAAACAATAAAATCATATGAATCAAAACCAGAAGCTACGGTTTTTCCCTCGGGAACAAAAACCTCAGCGTTAAATGCTCTATATACTAACGCCGCCTTTTCAATGGCTTTCGATTACGATGATTACTTGTTAACAACTCATACCGGAACAAGTGCTTATTCTGTTCCTTTGGCTCTAGGTGAAAAACTGGATAGTTCGGGAAAAGACCTATTGATAAGTATTGTAATTGGGAATGAAATCATGGGGAGGGTTGGCTTATCTATATATCCACCAGGTGAGGGGCAGCAGCAGAGCTTTATCCATGCTGCTGGAGGAGCAGCAGTTGGAGGAAAATTGTTGGGATTATCTAAAGATGAAATTGTAAATGCTCTTGGAATCGCCCTCTTTCAAGCACCCGTAACTATCACTGCAGGCTTCATGGGGCCACATTCTAAACTACTCACTTCCTCCATCCCTGCAAAGATGGGAGTCGAGGCGGCTTATTTAGCTAAAAATGGGTTCACAGGCTGCAAAACCATCTTTGAAGACCCGCAAGGCTTCTGTAAATTTTTCTCAGAGGCAAATTATGAAAAAGTATTAGATAGTGATTTAGGGCAAGCTTGGGCCACACTCTCTCTTTCGAAAAAAATTTACCCTGGATGTGCGTACGTAGATTCAATTGCAGATGCGGTTCTAAAAATCTTAGATAAAGTAAAAAAAGCGGGAAAAATCCTGAAATATAAAGAGATTGAGAGCATAAAAGTCTCTAACTCCCTCTTAAGTACTATGATGGATGATATGTCTCGGCCTTACACTAACATTGATGAACTGAAGCGGGTAAAAAGTCCAATCGCCCTGAATTTCTTCCAGCCATATAACGTTGCTGTAATACTAATTGATCAAAAGCTAACTACGGAACAACTTACCTTAGAAAGGATTACAGACCCTGAAATATATGAACTCGCCAATAAAATATCCTTTTCTCCAGACATTGGTATCTCCGCGAAAAGTGGTCAAATTGTTCCTTACGGTGAAATTTCAAAACCTGACTTCCATTTAGGTCAGTGGGATTTCGGTAATTGGAAAATGTACTGCGGTTGTAAGATTTTAATAAGAATGAATGATGGAACTAAATGGAGCGCTAAAGTTGATATTCCTACAGGAGCTGCAGGTGGCAAGAAATATCCTATGGAAAACAAATTTTCCCAAGAAGCTAGGTTGGTGGGAATACCAGAATCCCAAATAAAAGAAGCTATAACTCTTATTAATAACTTGGAAGAACACAAAGTACGTGATCTAGTTAAATTACTGACGATCAACTAATCAAATCTCTTTTTAAAAAGAAAAAATATGGAAGAATTTGAATATTATTTAGAAAGACATTATGACTTTTCCAGTTTTTGGGTCAATAAAGACGGTTTTCACGCTTTCTTCGGGAATTCCGAGAGTCGGTTTCATTGCTTGAACCATGACGACTTCTTGGGGCTCTGAATCTGTGAATTTTCCTGGGTGTTCGCTCATTATCCTCTTCATTTCATTCTTGTCAATAGTTCGTACATTAACGTTCGCATCTTTATTTTTTTCCATAAAAGCTTTAAATTCTTGATCATCCATTGCTTTGAGCTCGGCATCTTTATTATCCTTAAGCGCCATTACAATTCACCCTCTTACATAAATAATGAGTTATAAATATAATTGAAATTAAGAACATAAAAACTTTGAGATTTATTATATTCAGGATAGGGTAAAAATTTAAGGGGATTTCTGAGTTTTATTATTTAATGAATAGAATTCTTCTCCATGTCTGTTGTGGACCTTGTGCAACCCAGTCAATTATTGAATTAAAGCGAGAATCGTTTGAAGTGACTCTTTTTTTTTCTAATTCTAATATTCATCCAAAAGAAGAATATAATAGACGTTTAAACACCTTAAAAAACTATGTAGAGAAAGTGAATGTTCCTCTAATAGTAGATGATTATAACGCTGAAGAATGGTTAAATTTAGTCAAGGGATATGAAAAAGATCCTGAGGGAGGCAAGCGTTGTCGAATTTGTATAGAGAGCCGCCTTAAAAAAACGGCGGAGTATGCAAAAACTCACGGTTTGGAATGGTTTACAACAACCCTTACTATTAGCCCACATAAAAATGCTGAATTTATCAATAAACTAGGGGCAAAACTTGCTAAAGAAAATAATATTAGGTTTCTCTCAAAAAATTTTAAAAAACAGAACGGATTTAAAAAAAGTATCATAATAAGCAAAGAATATAATCTTTATCGCCAGAATTACTGTGGATGTATTTACTCCATTGAAAAATGATATCTCAACCGCGTTCGCAAAACATTGCATCCCCGAAACTATAAAATCGATAATTTTTTGAGAGCGCTTCTTGGTAAGCATTTAGAATTCGCTCTTTTCCAGCAAATGCACATACCATTAAGAGCGGAGAAGATTTTGGTAAATGAAAATTAGTTAACATTCTAGCGATTTTTAATTTAAAAGAGTACCCAGGTGCAATAAATAAATCGCTCCATCCTTGAAGCTTAGTAATCGCACCTTTTTTATTTGACGCACTCTCTAATGCCTTCATAGTTGTGGTTCCAATGATAATAAGACGATTTTTTTGCTGCAGACATTCCTCAATGACGTCTGCTGATTCTTGGGGGATACTATAATATTCAGGGTCCATTTTATTTTTTGACAAGATATCATCATCTAACCTCATAAAGGTTGAATATCCCACATGAAGGGTGATCTTCACGAATTTAGAGCCCTTTTTCTCAATTTTCTGAATTAAATCTTTGGTAAAATGGAATCCCGCTGTAGGTGCAGCGATTGACCCATCTTTGGAGGCATATACAGTTTGATACCGCGATAAATCCTCCTGAGGGGTTTTAATATACGGGGGCAGCGTGATCGAGGCATATTCATCAAGGAGATCTTGGATGGGGGTTTTAGAAGTAAATTTCACAATAAATTGACCTAACTTTTTCCATTTTAAGATAGTACCAATTAATTTCCCATTTAATAGCAATATCTTAGAGCCTATCCGTAATTTTCTCCCTTTTAATAAACACTCCCACTCATTATCCGAGTGGTTGATTTCCCGTAAAAAAAGGATTTCGACTTTGCCACCTGTTTCTTTCCTTCCGTCTAATGAAGATGCAATAACCTTGGAGTTATTACCGACTAGGAGGTCGCCCTTTTGGATTTCATCAACAATTTGATGGAACTTTATGTGTTTTATTTTGTTTTTATCCATAATAAGTAATTTTGATTGATCTCGCTTCGTAACTGGTCTCTGAGCAATCCTTTCTTTGGGCAAATGATATGCATAAGCATTAAGGTCTATCATTCTCTTAATTAACTTTATTTCGATAGATTTAACTTATGTTATTTAAACCCTAACTCGTAGTATTGGGTTGATATGAAAGAATCTTTAAGAACTTGGTAGCCGGAAAAAAATTAAAGTAAAAAAAGATGTAAATAGGCTAATGTAGAACAGAATCAAAGCCTGTTCGCAAGACTCTTTCAATTTCTCGATTAAAATCAGCTTTACCTTTTACACTGATAAAGCGTTCTTTTACAAGATATGGGTCGTTTATTTTGAATATAATCCGAGCACAAAAATAATCTTCGTCCTGCCACTTCTTAATCTCTATATTACCAAAACTCATAATTCTATCACCCTAATCTAACAATTCTAGGTTTGACTTTGTTTTTTAAAGGTGTAACACTTCATGAAAAGAAAACCATTTATAGATTAATAGAAGCGAGTATCATGGTCGTAAATATGTTGATATTTTCAGGTCGCTTGAGAGGAGATGTACTCTCCAGATATAGTCAATCATA
Source organism: Candidatus Helarchaeota archaeon (assembly GCA_016840125.1). The sequence continues at coordinate 10,197 of JAEOSY010000669.1, forward strand.
ATATTCCAGTATTTTGCAGTAATGTTTATGGTTAAGAATTATTTCTAATTTGATGGAAATATGGAACGCAAATATCATTTGTTCTTAAAAATATTTGGAAACAAATCATGATGAACTTGAAAAATTTAAGACGAGTTAACTGTCCATCCGGTCTCTACAAAATTCCTGCAATCTTTTCTTATTCTTCTCCATCACTAGTTTTAGGTTTGTTCCAGGGGGATAAGGGTGGGGTTTGATTGCTTCTCGGTGGATGGGGTGGGGATTTTGAGTGTCGGAATTAGTTTTAAAATATGCCGTCAACGCTTTCTGCATATTAACTAATGTTTACCCACCTTTTTAAAGACCACAAAAAATCATTTCTTCTCTTCATATACGACAAAAATCATAGGATTATTAATCCTTTTTCAAGACCATTAAGGAAGAATTAGACCGTAGAAATACCTCTAAATATTTATGGGTTGCCGAGTGGCCAAATAGATGGGCGTGGCACCCGTTCTTTCTCTACAGCTGCATCAAGTATATCTTTTAGATCAAGACCTGCTGTCACATTGCCAATAAGCTGTCCTGCACCCGCCCATAAAGGGGTCATAATATCGAAGTTTGGGTCCCCACTTAACACTCGCATTAAATCATAATAATTCATATGGACTAATAAATCCGCTTCTGCATCTGGAGTTCCTGGAGCAATGTCCGTTGGTGAGATCATAATTCGTACATATTCAAATTCATCTTTTTTTGGGTGTTTAACTTCGAGGAGAATGATTCGGGAGATGAAATTACCTGCAAGCTCAACTGCATTTGGTGATGGAACTATTTTATTTACCATGAAATCATGTAAAGCTTCAAAAGCAGTTGGTTCCTCCTGTCGTGGCATTAAAAAGTCGGTATCTAACCACCATTTGTCTGGTAATTCTTTATATTCATAACCTTTTTCTTTCGCTGGATGTCTTATCTTTTTCATTCCATTGATTTGTTTATGTTGTTCGGTCATCATCCTTACCTTTTTCTATTAATCCTTATTTAGGTGGATTGTATTCATCGAGAAACCGACCACCTTTAATATCTCGAGGAACCTTTTCCTCCATATTTTGAAATTTAAAATTTTCTTTCACTTTTGGTACCACTGATTTAATGGTCTGTTCAGGAATTGGCACAAATATCTCATCCCGACCAAGGACTTTATTAAGCGTTGGGCAATCTACCGATTGATGGTGAATATAAAATCGCCCTCCTGTCGTTAAATTGGTTAAGCGTTTAATCCAGATATCTCGCGGTAAGGCAAATAATGTATTTAAAATCGGTGGTAATGGCACATATATAAACCAGCTGTCTTTGTATCCGAGCTTTTCAGCATTTACACCATCATGGACAGCTCCTAAGACTTCGTAGTTACTTTTCATTGCTACTTGATTGTATGATCCAAGCAAACTTGCCATACAGACATAAAAGGCACTACCACTCCATTCAGGGTGCATTTCATTCCGGATATCCTTTAAAATATCCAAAACATATAGCCCCGCATCTGCTAATTTTCTCTTTTTTGGAATATCGCGCAACCGCTGACCAATTTTCAGATGCCGTCGATTCAATATCTCCCAGCCTTCCTCATCTCCATTTATAACTGGTGCAAAAAAATATCGATCAGTAATTAATCCATCCTCAACATGATTTGCCCAAATTGCAACGATTTCTCCTGTAAAATCATCAAGTAAAACAAAACTACAATCACAATTCGCACTATAAATTAACTTAGTCGTCCCTGCTTGAAGATTGCTCGTGATAGATACCGTTGGAGGTAAAGCCCAATAATCAATATGAATCTGTTCTGTCTCACCTTTGATTAATTGAGATGCGTGTTCGATCGAATTATCCATCCGGAGAATTACTTCCTCCAATACCTCTTCGAGCATTTGATTGAAAATCGATCCTTCAACATAAACATCTTCAATAGTTTTAACGTTTGTTAAATCTGGGATTTCAATCGTATTATTTTCCAGTGCCCACCGCGTCCTTCTTCCCAGATTCATTAAGTCTAATCCATTAAACCGCTCCCACCGCAGCATTCATCTTCACCCCACTAATGGCTAGGTATAATTAAATCACGTTCACCCGCTGGCATAAATTGGCGTAAAGCGCCCTTTGCAATTGAGAGGGAAGGTTTGGCAAAATCAAATTTCAGATGCGGATCTGCAAATGCTACATTGACGATAGGCGAGCATGCCCATGAACTTCCACGAGCCATTGCAGCAGATACGCAAGTTCCAGTTAAACCTGCTGAATGTCCTGCGGTATATGATGCAAATGGATAATTTGGACCACGTAATTCAACGAGACCACCCTCTTCCATTCGAAGTGCAGTGCTATAAGCTAAACCCACATGATCTTGGACCTCTTGACCAGCCCATCCCGTCCTCAACCACCCCTCTTTCATTAATAGACCAATGCCATAGTGCACTCCTTGAATTCCTACAGTTGTTGATCCAGTCAGCATCGCAGCGGTGTTTCCAGCAAGATTCCCTACAACTGAAACCCGATGTGCACCCCCCCAGTGGAATTCCATTAATGAGGGATATTTTTCATAAGTCTCCATCATGATTTGGAGAGAAACCTCTAGGATCCACCGAACTGTATCCCAACGGGGAGGAACTTTCTTCACATGCCGCATATAGCGGTGCATTAATTCCGAAACACTATCAACAAAATCAATAACCACTTCACCACAATAACCACCAGCTGCCACACCAGTGGAGAAGCCAAGACCACCGCTCATATAAAATCCATACCATATCAATTCATCAAGGATACCGGCAATGGTACCCACACCTTCGGCCATTCGATGTAAATATTTACGTCCTTCCTCCAAATCTTCGGTGATCACTTCTATGAAAGGTCGGGGTGGAAGATCTCGGAAGCACTGGATAAAATCAGCGACATACCCAAATGGAATTCCTCCAGGTTCGTTTTGAGATCTGGCTCGGGAAAACCACGTCCGCTCACCCATTTGGATTAATTGTGCGGATTTTGCAGCGTATGCAATATCAGATATAATGCTTTCACCTGTGAGCCGGTAGGCAGAAATAAATGCCATTGAGCTTTGCATAGCGGCCCAGCGGTAGATAACACCCCCGTCGCCGATCCGAGCAGCGATAGTAGGTGCTCGAGCGACCATAAACATGGTATTTCCAATCGCACGTTTAATCGCTTCTGCACGTTCAGGGTGATATTGTTTATCTATATCAATGACAAAGCGGCGATCCAACATATCAATTAATTCATCATTCCCAGTTATAACCTTACAATAAGCATCTGCTGTTAAGCCAGGGTGGATTTCAGCCATGTGTTCTTGTGCGACCGCACCACCACCA
>JAEOSY010000670.1 GCA_016840125.1 Candidatus Helarchaeota archaeon
AAGGATCTATCCCAATCCGACATATGACCTGATCACCGTTCAGACGATGGAACAGGGAATGTGCACTCTGGAGATAATAAACCTGAGCGGTCACATAATGAAAAAAATAGATTCCTATGAAAGAACGGTTCACATGGACTTATCATCCTATGAAAGTGGTATATACCTGATCAGGGTTGTTTCCAGAGACAATGACACCATCGGCAGAGTTATAAAATACTGACCGGATCACTCGAACTCCTTGGGCACCCCGGACTATTGTTTGAGAAGTTTCCATTTCGCTCATTTTTCGTTATTTATGGAAGCTTTTCAGTCATGTCATCAGGGATTGATTCATGCTTGTATACTTTCCATATGTAGAAATTAATTGTATCTTTGGAAGGTGTTCGGACATTGTTGAATTCATAAAATAATCTATGCTAATCGGACGAGAGAAGGAAATTGCAGCTCTAAATGAGATGCTTAGAAGCAATTCTTCTGAATTAATAGCAGTGTACGGGAGGAGGCGGGTTGGAAAAACCTTTCTTATCAGGGAATGCTATGAAAAAAAATACTGTCTTCGAAATAACGGGTTACTATAGAGGAGCCATGAGAGATCAGCTACGGAATTTCAACTCTCAACTAAAAAGGAACTCAACGAGATTTAACAAACATCAAATTCCCAGGGATTGGTTCACAGCCTTTGAATTGCTAGAGAACTATTTAGATGGATTAAGAAAACCTGGTAAAAAGGTTGTTTTCATTGACGAATTCCCATGGCTGGCAACAACTCGATCAAAGTTTCTTACAGCATTTGAGCATTTCTGGAATACATACTGTACAAAACGCAACGATCTGGTTGTCGTAATTTGTGGTTCTGCAGCATCATTTATGGTCAATCGTGTAATAAGGAATAAAGGAGGATTGCATAATAGGATAACGTGCAAGATTCCACTGAAACCATTTAATCTGAATGAAACTGAGAAGTTCCTGAAATCAAAAAAGATAGGATTGACCCATTATGATGTTATTCAGCTTTATATGACCATTGGAGGAATCCCATTTTACTTAAATAAAATCAAAAAAGGAGAAAGCGTAGTCCAGAATATAGATCGATTGTGTTTTGAAAATGATGGAGACCTGGTCAATGAATTCCATGAAGTTTTCACATCTCTGTTTTCAAATTCAAAGGCTCATGAAAAAATGACCAGGGTACTTGCTAAAACAAGAAAAGGAATTACACGCAAAGAATTGTTAAAAAAATGCAGCTTGGGAAGTGGAGGGGCCTATTCAAATACGCTTGATGAACTGATAGAATCGGGCTTTGTCCATCAATATACTCCATTCGGAAAAAAGAGCCGGGAATCACTATACAGATTGTCAGATGAATACTCTCTGTTCTATCTGAAATTTATGGAGTCTAACCTTGGACAAGGAACCGGTACCTGGGCAAGATTATCGCAAAAACAAACATATAAATCATGGACAGGATATACTTTTGAATCAATATGTCTTAAACATATTCAGCAAATTAAGAAAGAACTGGGTATTGACAAGATCTATAGTATCCATTCCAACTGGTGTAATGACAAAGCCCAGATTGACCTGCTGATAGACAGGGATGACAGAATTATCAACCTCTGTGAAATGAAGTTTTACAATGCTCCATTTACCATCAATAAGAAGGAATACGATGACATCCGGAATAAACTCATTCAATTCAAGGATGGCACAAAGACGAGAAAGAATGTTTTCGTGGTAACGATAACTACATTTGGGATTGTAGAAAATTCGTACAGTATTGAACTAGTAACAAACAGTTTGACCATGGATTGCTTGTTTATACCAATTCAATAATCTGAATCTTACTCAAACTCCATCGGCACCCCGCAGATCAATTTGAAGGGTTTGTCACCCTTGTTACGGTACTGGTGCTTTTCATCGGGTCTTACCAGTGCAAAGTCCCCAGCCAATAGAGGTTTCTCCTCCCCTTTTTCATTTACCAGGGCTCCGGTTCCCTCGATTAAGTAAGCAATGTGTTTACTAGATATACATACTTAATACGTTCGATATCAATGCTATTATTGATAAACGTCATCTACACGACATTAACTATCAAGCTTTGTTAGAAAAGAGATTAGCATGAAAGGGGAAGCAG
>JAEOSY010000671.1 GCA_016840125.1 Candidatus Helarchaeota archaeon
GCATGAAAAATCCCAAAAAAGGTCCTTGTGAAAAGAATTCACCCCTGTTTCACTATTCACCAATCTTCATTGGGATTATAGGATTCTAGTATTGCCTCACAAAATTTAGATCTGAGCAAAGAGGGGGAAAATGGAGAGTTGTCAAATGCGAAATGAATTGGCCATGAAAACGGCAGTGGTGGGAAGTGTTCCCTTGGACCTATCAGACGAGGTAATTAGAAAAGTGGTCCGAGATCTAGCAGAAGTAGGGTTAGATTTCGTGAATTATCCTCAAGGGGATATGCATGCCATGTTTCTGGATCCACTGGTAGAGGCGGGACAAATTGAAATACGTAAGAAGCTTTATTTCATTGAGGACGACTTTACTCCTCCCTCTACTATTGCTTCATCGATTGTCAAACCGGTCTGTCTCATGGTAGATGAATTAGAAGCAATGAATGCATCTGGGGTTAGGCCACGAGCCTGTGTAACAGGCCCTTTTACGATAATGACTCACATGAGGTTAGAAGATGTTCAAAAAGATTCACCCTGGAATCTTGTTGACATATTTCAAAAATACCCGAAACTCGTGGAAAACATTGTAACTTACGTGAATATGATTGTGAAAGAATATGCCAAGTACTGTGACATTGTGTCCATCGATGAACCGTTACTTGGGCTTTTAGTAGGAAAACGAAATACCATCTTCGATCTACAACTGGATATGCCCGCAGGAGAGGCCATCCAGATGATCATTGGGCGGTTAAATCTGGCAATCGCGGGGATTGATGCCATTCCTTCGATTCATGTGTGTGGAGAGATTTCTCCCCTGCTTCGTGATGTACTTTTGGATACCAATGTCGAAATTGTTGATCACGAATTCCGGAGTGCTCCAAATAACTTTGAGCTCTTTGATCGCAACATCCTCGAATCGAAAGGTAAAATGTTGGCCTTTGGAACTCTCCAGACCATGTATGGCGGGGAAGGGGTAGATGTATTTGTTGAAAGTGTCAAAGACACCCAGAAGTGGATCCAACGAGGAATAGATCTCTTTGGAGCAGAAAATATCCTAATTAAACCAGATTGTGGGTTTGGCCCATTAAAAGGGGCCTTCCCTGGGGATCAACCATACCAAATCGTATTGCAGAAATTACGAAATATGGTTGAAGCGGTTAGATCCTTAGGTTATTGAAGCGGTGAGTCTCTTGGGCAACCCTATCACCATATCTGAACCTAATTATAATCTCAGGGCGCAATATAATGTCTGGATACCCATGCGAGATGGAATTCGCCTTTCTGCCGATGTTTACCGTCCGGATCAAGAGGGAAAATATCCGGTTCTTTTATTACGAACCTATTATGGGAAATGTAATCGCGATTTAGGCGACGCCGATTTGAAGGAGTTCATTTATTATTTTGTTACTCGAGGTTATGTCGTAGTGGTGCAAGATTGTCGAGGACGCTATGATTCAGAAGGCGAATTTTATATTGAAATCTACGATTTTGATGATGGATATGATACTATAGAGTGGTGTGGCACCCAAGAATGGTCTAATGGCAAGGTAGGTATGTTTGGTTGTAGTTATGCTGGCTGTGTGCAATTTTCTGCGGCTATTACTGCCAATCCACATCTCAAATGTATTGTTCCTCACGATGCAACTTCGGACTCCTATTTCAACGGGGGATTCATGCGCGGGGGTGTAGTGGAAGAATGGTTTACTTGGGCGGTGAAGAATACGGGACGGACTTCACGACCCAGCCTGTTCAAAGAGATCAATTGGCAAAAACTCTGGCGTAATTTACCTTTGCCTTTAATCAATTTAGATGAGCATCTAGGTTTTCAAATTCCGTATTGGAAAGATTACTTTCGTCATCCGACTTACGACGAGTATTGGGATCGATTTAGTTACGAGCGGAAACATGATCAGGTCTCTGTCCCCTCCCTAAATATTGGGGGATGGTCTAGTGATAAGGATATTGACGGGACGATCAAAAACTACATGGGGGTTGTCGAAAAAGGTCAATCCATCCCTACCGGGACGCATCATAAACTCCTGATTGGGCCATGGCCTCATTGCAACATCGTTGACTCCCGGGGAGAAATAACTTTTGGAAATGAGGCTTTACTGGATTTAAAAGAAGTTCATCTTCGGTGGTTCGATTATTGGTTAAAAGGCAAAGAAACCGGTATTATGCAAGAGCCGCCAGTTAAATATTTTTTATTAGGTGCTAATGAGTGGCGTACTGCGGATAAATGGCCGCCTAAGTCGGTCTTATCTGATTTTTATCTCCATAGTACGGGTAAAGCAAATAGTTTGTTAGGTGATGGGATCCTTTCGCGCACTTCGCCTGAAACTGAACCAATTGATCAATTTATCAATGATCCGAACTATCCAGTGCCATTTCCATTGTCCCCTGGAGAAGATCCGTCCAGTGAGCCGATACTTGATCAACGCGTAGTGGAACGTCGGGATGATGTCCTTGTTTACAGTACTCCTCCTTTGGATGCTTCAATGACGGTAGTTGGTCCAATTGTGGCTAAAATTTATGCAGCAACCTCAGCAAAAGACACCGATTTTGTTGCGAAGTTGATTGATGTTTATCCTAATGAAATGGCAATCTATTTAACTATTGGGGTTGTTCGGGGACGGTTCCGAACTTCTTTCGACAAAGAAACCCTACTCGAGCCGAATAAGATCTATGAGTATGATATCAACTTATGGTGGACCGCAAATCTGTTCAAGAAAGGTCATCAAATTCGTCTTGAGCTCACAAGCAGTGCGTTCCCACGGTTTCTAAAAAATCAAAATACAGGGAATAATATTGGTACCGATGTGGAGAGTGTAATTGCTCACCAACGCATCTATCATAATCACGAATATCCTTCGCGATTGATTCTACCGATTGTGAACTACTCCCCGCTCTCGTAGGGAGCTTTCTGCTTCCTCGCAAACACTTGACCACCTCCGAGGATGCAAAGAGGATGCGAGGATGCAAATATTTTGACTTGTATGACCAATTAATTATGATGTTATAGAGCTTCTTAGAACTTACCAAGTCTAAAAGTTCAGTTAGACTACATGATTTTTGAAATAGACAATAATATCTCCCCCGGGTGAACAATATAATAAGAAGCCCCAGAAACAATTAAAAGCGACAGGAACTGTACAAGATTTCAAAAATTGAAAATCCTGATTTATTCGGCGAAGAGGTAAATAAATTGACA
>JAEOSY010000672.1 GCA_016840125.1 Candidatus Helarchaeota archaeon
CAATCTATAAAAACCTTTTATAAATAAACTTTTTTCACAAAAACAAATTAATTATATCTAGTAAAAAGTGTTTAGTTTACTATACACATGTATAAAATCTAATTTTTAACCTAAAGAATTGTATGTGTTCTTGATGGAAAATTGTTTAAATAAGGAATTTAAAGAAAAAGAGCCTTTGTGTGCCTTCTTAGAAATAAAAAATCAGATTGAAAACTTGTTCAATATCACAATCAAGGCAAATTTCTCAATTAAGCGATATAATTTTATTCGGAAACCTGAAATAATACAAACTTTTGAAAGTTATCATAGATTACCAAGAAATCACGAGGATTTGAGCTACTACCATCCTTTAACGGGTAGCATAATAATCCCAATAGGGAGTTATAACGTAAGGAAATTTATTCATGAATCTTTGCATGCCTTTTCTAATTTGATGTCATTCGAAATCACAACTTTGGATTTTAAAAACTATCAACTACCCATTAACTTTTTTATTCGAGAAGGTATTACAGAGTTTTTAACAGGTTGTCTTCTTTTTAGATATTATCCAGAGTACTACAAGAAATTTATTTTTCCCCGCTATCTTGATGTTGAGCTGGGCTTAGGATATAAAACAAGCTATGAAACCGGATTCTGGTTCGTTTTTACTTTTTTTTTCGATATTAAAGTAATTCTTAAGATATATTTTGATAAATCCCTAAATATTACATCTCATCAGCAAGTAAAAGAAATTTTAAAAGAGGAAATAAAAAGTAACTGCCCAAATTTTAGATTAAATGACTTAGATGATTTCAGTGAATGGCAAAATAGAATTAATAAATGTACAAAAAATAAGTTTATCAAATATTTGAGAGATTATAATATGCTCGACTACTCAATTTTCCATTTCCTTTAACTAGCTAATTTACTTATGAGGGACTATGATCTTGGATATAAAATTTTTAGATGTCGCAAAACGTGCATTTCACGTCATCTGAAAGTTCTTGCGGTGCTAGAAAACGAAGATGTCTATATTTCATGTAAACTTTTAACAAACTGGCAATCGAGTAATGAAACATTCCTCTCTCGAAATTTCATTCAATTGGAGACTTTTTGTTTTTCAGGTGCACTTTTGCTTGCAAATTTTCTGAAATTTTCTTTTCTTCAAAGAGATAATAAAAGTTATCATCCTTCATGGTCGGACATTTAGTGTAATTCGTTAGAAGATTATATAGATCTTCCATCTTAGCCCTATTAGTTTGAATCTCAAAATCCCCATTCGATTCGTTAAATAATGTAATCCTACCTTTGCGTGAAAGCCCCCCATGAGGATAGATATACCACATAGTTAACCTCTCTTCTGGAATCTCGAGGAATAGGACTTCAGCCCCTTTTTTAAAAGAATTAAGCGCAATTATACTCACAATTGCACCAAGACTGAATATTAAGAGGGAAATCCATAACAGTGAGCTCGAAGCATATCTCCACAAAAATAAAATATTCATAATACCGGTAAATCCAATCAAACCGAGTCCTGAAATTAAAGAGAGTGGATTTCTCACCTTTGTAAGAATAAGCTCCTTTATATTATCATATGGAACAAGTTCATATTTAGCATGCGACGAAAATTGTTTTCTTTGAATCAGAATCAACTTGTCTTTTGTAAGGAGCCCTTCACATTCTGCGTATTTCTGAAATTTTAGTCTAAGACCTTTAATTAAAACCTTATAAAATCCAGTTATTATTGGTTCCTCTTCGTGTAATAAGGAAAGCGATTTCATGTCACTTATAACATCTTCAAAGTATCTCCTCGCTGCTGGAGAAAGTTTTTCCGACAAATCTCAACCTCCTTCCAAGTTTCTACTGCTAATTATCAATAATGATTCACTAATTCATAGAACTTAGACCTTGGGGTAATTTGGAAATAATTACTGTTTCTAATCCTTCAAAATTCTAGAGGCTTCTAGGAAGTAATGCCGTAATTTTTTGGGAATAAATATCAATACAAGCATAATTTAAAAAGTCTTGAATCATTTTAATGCAATTATTTGTCTTAGATATCCAAGTTATGAATCGCCGGCAACCTAATTCACATAAGCCCGATCTTAGACAAGGGCTAGGATAATCTTTAATAATAAGCTTGCTACACGAATCTGGTAGATATCTATTTCCTTGATCAGTCATAAATTTGCTAATAATAGGTGGGTAACCTCGTAATCTCTCACCAAAAATGAAACTCGTTTTGAATCTCAAGAAGAATTTTACACTTGAGCCAAAATCTAAAGGGGTAAGGTGCACTGATCATATAAGGGACTTATTGAACCTTAAATCCCTTTATGGAGAGCAGAAGCCGGTTAACAAAGGCAGTTCCCACAGACCATTTCTTAGTTGCATACCAAAATACACACAATACCTTCTTCTCAAACATAACACTTGAACAAGCTGCTGAAAGGCTCGCCGGGTCCTTTAACAATTATAATCTCTTCATATATCTCTCGAGGCAGTTAATTTTCGGGCAATATCCCGTAGGAACCTATTACAGTCAGACGCTTCCCACCCATATTATACAAATTCATCCTTTAGCGTTTGGGGGATGGATTGGCTTACTCCTTACCGCGATAAACATTCTACCAGCTGGGAAGTTAGATGGAGGTCACATAGCTCGCGCAGTATTTGGCAAATATTACTGGCTTGGAACAATTATTGGTATAGGTATCCTTTTTATAGTAGATTATTTCCTAGTATTCTTTTTGGTCTTATTAGGAGGCTTCACACGGCACGAAGGACCTTTGAATGATGCAAGTCCCCTATCAAAAGGTCGTAAATTAGCATACCTAGGTGTCGTTGCGATCGTAATTTTCTGTCTCCCTCTCACACCCTTAGTAAATATTTATGGTTTTCTTTAAAATATTTGAAAGCTAGAGTCAAATAAGGCAGGTACGTTGGTTAGCAGAATGTACCATAATCATTTTATAATTGATTTCATTTTATCCTTTATAGGATTTGATTTAAAATAAGGGAGTGATTATTATCTCTGAAAAAGAGGAGTTCTATAAGTTAGGGAAAATGGTAGGATTAACGGAAAACGAGGTTGAGAATGTATTTTCAAAGAAAAATTTGATGATTATATACCTTTTTATCATAATTCTGGTAACAATAACGTTAATCTTTATTGGGAATAGTATATTTCATTATTTCGACCCATACGCAGAGAATACTTTATATGGAACCATAGAACCTCAATTTCATAAGAAAATGAAGAAGAAACTCATTAGAGCTAAGGTAATTTAACCAACAAAATTGAATCTGGGGTTAATTTGAAGTTGAAATGGGTGTGTAAAATGTAACACAATCATTTTTTAATTAATATTCAGTTATAATATGTAGGGATTTGATTCTAAAAACAAGTGAGAGTATATAATATGTCGGGAAATGAGGAGTTCTATAAGTTAGGGAAAATGGTTGGATTAACGGAAAACGAAGTAGAGAATGTCTTTTCAAAGAGAAATATGATGTGTATTTACATTCTTATTTTTCTTCTAATTACAATAACTTTAATCTTGATTGGGAATAGTATATTCCATCATTACGACCCTTATGCAGAGAATACTTACTATGGAACCATCGAACCTCAATTCCATAAGAAACTAAAGAAAAAATTCATTAGAGCCAAGATAATCTAATTCAAAAATGAAATTGGGGTTAATCGTCTCATTACATTTCTTAAAAAAATCAAAGAAATTGAGTGAAATGAAATTACATCTCGGTTGCGGTAAAAATTATAAAAAAGGTTATATTAATATCGATCAATATGATTCAACCGTTGCCGATGAATTAGGCTCCATCATAAATCTAGGATTTAAAGATAATTCCATCGATATTATTGAAGCATACCATATTTTGGAACATTTAGGCTATTATCCGAGTATATTTGGATTATATGAATGGTTCCGCGTGTTGAAACCAACTGGAAAATTAATTGTGGAAATTCCTCATTTAGAACAAACATTTCAAAAGTTTTTAGAAGGCGACAATACATTCAAGAATAGATTATTAGTTTGGGTCTACGGAAGGCAAAAACCAGGTATGCCCCATAAATTTATTTATTATAAGGAATTATTGGAAGAGAAATTGAGTGAGATTGGGTTTATAATCATAAAAGTGAAAGAATATGATGATTATAAGGGACGACCTGTATTAAGAATTATCTGTCAGAAAACTAATAAGAATTTACAGTATTTGCAGTTAATTGCTAAATTAAGGAATAAGTTATATTTAAAAAACGTATTTAACAAAGAAAATGAAGATTCTTTTGGGGAATTTGAAGAAATTTTGAAACTCTTTGGAAAAGGGGTGATGAAATATTTAAAATCAGCAAAGAGATTTGATTTTGAAAACATGATTAAGCAGGTGATAATCTCACATCCTGTAATCACTGAAATAATTTTGGATACTTGCCAAGGAGAGGGATTAATTGACAATTCGTATTATGAAAAAGTAATAGAAATAAACGATAAATTGAAAGAAATCACTTTTTCAAAAATTAATTTCAATTTAATAACTGAAGCCCCTATACTGCCAGGGGAACAGTTTGAAGTGTTTGAAAAAGTTAAATTAATTATAGAGGCCCTAATCAAAAAAATTTTCAGTATTGGAATTAATAACTTTGAAAATAATTTTCAGGACTTAGTGATATTATCAAATAGGCTTAAAACACAGGAAGATATACCATTTTTCCTTCCGTCTTTGATCCAATCAAGAGCAAACGCTTATTATTTTGAGGGGGTAAAATATTATAAGAGAAACGAATATGGAAAAGCAATAGCAAAATTCAATTATAGTATAAAATTAGATAGAAATAATTTTTTTACTTTTATCAATTTAGCGAGATTATATGCTAAAAAGAAATCCAGAGCGAAAGCAATACAATACTTTCAATTTTCTATAAAGATACTAGAGCTTATCAGATTCAAAAACAAGAAAATTATCAAAAAATATCTTCAATTAGTGTTAGATTCTTTCAATATGAATAAAAATCTCGATAGTTTTGATACACCCTTTGAAAATTTCACACAAATTATGCATGAAATAAAAAATCAGGAGGGAGCTTCTTGAAAAAATCATCACTTTTTCGGTTAAAAACCGTAATATGGGAACTCACCTTAAAATGCAATTTGGAATGTTTGCACTGTGGTTCAGTAGCTAAAAAGGTAAGGGATGATGAATTAACAACCCAAGAAGCCTTAAAATTTTGTAAGGATCTAGCTAAATTAGAGGTAGAAAAGGTATGTTTAATTGGAGGCGAGCCATTTCTTCGGGATGATTGGAGTATTATTGCTGAAGCACTTAAAAATTCGGGAGTGGGATGGTCCATTATTTCAAATGGACAAAATATTCGTAAAGAACTTCCGCGATTACATGAATTACGTCCATATACCGTGGGAATTAGTATTGATGGTGCCAAAGCTGAAACACATGATCGTATAAGGGGCCGAAAAGGTGCGTTCAAAAATGCGCTTAATTCAATCCGCCTATTGAAACGAGAAAGTATTCCAATTAGCGTTATAACTTCCGTGAATAAATTGAATTTCCAAGAATTGAAAGGAATAAGGAATTTATTAGCCAATAGTAAAATAGCTTGGCAAATTCAAAACTGTATTCCTTTTGGGAGATTTTCTCGGGAATTAATGTTATCGAGAGACGAGTATTATGCAGTTGCTTTATTCATGGCGTCAACTCAAGCCAACTTTAAAAAATTCAAGATTTACGTAAGTGGCGCACATGATTTCGGTTACTTTTCACAATTTTTACCAAATATTCAAATTTCTGAGTGGATGGGCTGTAGAGCAGGAATCTCAGTAATCGGTGTTCAAAGTAACGGCAATATTAAGGGTTGCCTCTCGTTACCAGATAAATTTATCGAGGGAAATATCCGTGAGGAGCGCATTATAAGAATGTGGTATAATTCTGAAAAGTTTAAAATGAATAGAGAATTTATTAACTCGCCTCTTAAACGTACAACAAGTTGTTCAAAGTGTATTAAGTTCCAACATTGTAGAGGTGGATGCCAAAGCTTTTCTTATACACTAACTGGGAAGTTTTTCAATCACCCATATTGTCTATTAAAGTATGAAATACAAAATTTCAAAAAAAAACCGCTCTTTAGTAAAGTATATACAAAACCTGTTTTCTCCAAATTAGAAAGTATGCATTTGAAAGCGAAATATTTAATCTCACAAAATTTAACAAAGTCATAATTAAGCTTCAGTTTGGGATTATTCTATTGGAGTAAGATGAGAACGAACCCTCCAAAGCATCTAAACTTTATTCTCGCTTTTTCGCTTGGTAGGACGCAATCATCAGAGTTAATCCGATTATCATGTTGAAGGTGAGGAATAGAATCCCGATAACGAGGTAGCCCGTAGCGAACGGAGGTTTTACCAATTCGAGAATTCCCCAGATCATTATTAATACACTAAAAAGTATGTAAGAAGCACCATACACATATTGCCCCGGATATTTCGCTTCAAGGTCAGGGTGCGTTTCTAAATAATAGAAAATCAGTCCGAACGCAATTAAGAATAAAATCCCCACTCCTAGAGTCACATTCGTCAGGGTTAGATCGAACAGGTGATGGATTCCGTTCGTAACGCTTAACGCAAGCAGGATAATTCCATGAATTAATAGCAACAGAACAATTGAAAGATGCCATTTCTTCAAACCCTTCCACTCTCCTATTAGAGGTCTATATCTCCCTTTCACTCTTTAAAATGCGTTCATCAAGCTCAGATCTTCTCTATTTCAACCTCAACCGGAACTATGTGAATCAATTCTGGTTCTGAAAATCCGAGTATTTAAAGATATAGCTCAATCACGACACCTTCATAACAGGTGGAAGGTTTCAAAAATTCATGGGAGGTGTTCTAGCAGGAGTAAATGGAGTGTGAAGTGTGATGGGCAGACCTGCTCGTAAACAGGGGGCGGAACTAATAAATTATTAGAAAAGAAACCTTAACTGCCTGACATCCTTCACATCCTAGGTTTTAGGCTTCGAGGTTTTAACCGCTTTCGGCGTCTACGAATTATGAAAAAAGTTACAGCAGCTACTGTAACGCCTCCAATGATACCAATAATCCAGTATAAAAAATCCCCCTCTCCTTTATCATCACTATCTATTATTGTAATGTTCACACAATTGGACATGCTACTATTCCCAAGAAAGGGATGTTGTGCGACAACAACGTAGTAATAGATGCCACTACTCGGGACTGTATCTACTGTACTGTTTAGAAACAAACCCGATATCCAGGCAACTGGATTTAGCCCAGTTAGATTATTAATAAAGGAATTACTCCTATATAAATAGTAAGAATAGAGGAAAACCTCTCCCGTTGTCCATTCTAAATAAACATTAAATTCATCATTGGTTGGTGGTATTATCTGCGGTATAATCAAAAGAGTTTTATTTTGACAGTTGGAAATACTGCTATTTCCTCGAGCATGTCCCGCAACAATTACATAATGATAATTTCCTATAGACGAAACAATGTCAGTTGTCGAATTCGTCAAACAAGTGGTGATTGGATTTAAACCAGAAATGTCATTGATTAGAGTAAAACTTCTGTAAATGTAATAGATCGTTGCACCTGCTACATTTGTCCAATTTAAATAGACGGTAAGAGATTTACCAGTAAGAGGTTGAAGAATAGGTGTTTGTAACACCGTAATGTTCTCGCAATTAGAGATTGAACTATTTCCATAAATATTTCCTGCAGCGATAACATAGTAATAGGTGTTAGGGCCTGACACATTATCTTCAATGGAGTTAGTATAGCTTATCCTAGTTGGCACAGTGCCTATGATATTTGTAATTACATTCGTATCTCGGTAGATATAGAAAATGGTAGCGTTATCCACCTTATTCCAACTCAAGGAAACCAGATTTCCTTGATTACTTGGAGCATCAAGAATGGGGCTATTTGGGATTGTTGGAATGAGCGTACTATACATAATCTCTTGATCCGTACCCCACACTCCATGCGTACTGTCAGTCCAAACTACATGTAATTGGTCAGATTTTCCTACTGTAACTACAGGTATTATACTAGATCCAATATTCCAGTAACTCTCATTACAGCCATCCGACAGAATGGTAATGTTGAACCATCCTGTTGCACTACTATAAGACGTATACATTATATCTCCATCAGTACCCCAAACTCCATCGGTATGATCCCCCCACGTTACATGCACCCTTCCTGCACCATCTACAGCAATAGATGAAAACCTGCTGTTTCCATTATTCCAATAAAATCCTCCAATTCCATCCGAAATAATAGTTACGTTGGACCAACCGACCCCGAGAGTATTGCTTCTAAACATTATTTCAAAATCTGTCCCCCACACTCCATCCGTATCATCATCCCAACAAATATATATGGTATCATTACTGGAATCCACTGCAATAGCTGGAGATAAACTTGAACCATTATTCCAACAACTCAAATCATCCGAAATTACAGTTGCATTCGACCACCCATTTGATGCGGTAAAATTAACATACATAATCTCGCTATCCGTGCCCCACTCCCCATTAGTGGAATCCTCCCATACAATATGAATTGAGTTGCTTTTATTATTAATAGCTATTGCGGGCATTAGACTCTCTCCCTGATTCCAGTAACTCCCCCCATAGCCATCAGAAACTACTGTGATATTTGACCAACCAGTAGCCACACTATAATTAACATACATGATTTCAATATCATTTCCCCAAATCCCCCAAGTCTGATCCCACCAGACGACGTGAATATTTCCATTATTATCTATAGCTATCTCGGGATGAGCACTGTAATTATTATTCCACCAACCACCATTGTCCGAAATTACAATGGGATTAGACCACCCTATTCCATTTGTATGATTTGAATACATTATTTCTCTATCAGAGCCCCACAATCCCGGTGTATCATCACTCCATACAACATGAATGATTCCATTCCCGTCGATTGCCATTGAAGGATGATAGCTATGACCCGTGTTCCATAAACTGGTATTATCGGATATGATTTCTGCATGTGACCAGCCGTCTAAATCAGTGAAATTAGCATACATGATTTCAGTATCAGTACCCCATTCGCCATTCGTTGTATCCATCCAAACAACATGAATTGTATCATTCTTATCTACCAATACCCTAGCCCAGTTACTATCACCATTGTTCCAAAAGGTTCCATTGTGACCGTCGGAAATCACAGTGGCATTAGACCAACTACACAGGGTTTGTAGAGTGCAAGGAATTTTATCTTTGATACATGAGGTTGAGGTATTCATTCGATAATTCTCCAAAGCCACTAAAAAACAACTTGAAAGTAATAAACCAATAAATAATAACTGAAAACCATAATTTTTCTTCACTTCAACTGCTCCTCTACCCTTTTTCTCTTAATTTCATCGATTACTAATTTCATTAAAAAAAATTATGTTATTTAAATGTCTAGTAAATTTTCCAGATGATTTAAGGAAGCAACGAGCAAGGCGGATGAACCTATCAGTTTAAATTTTGGAGCAGACTTTAAAACAAAGGAAGTATTGTTGGTTTTTATGCTGAAGTTTGTGCTCGATTCCCAACCCTCAGGAATTATAGTAGCGATTCTATTTTGGGCGTTAGCTGGCTATTGTACGTATATCTTCTACCTGCGGCGAACCGCAACTCAAGGTTCAGCAAGAAAACGTATTAGTTTTTAATATAGTAATGGTTAATTATCTAGTAGGCTTTTATCTAGGAAGGTGAGTACAGAATGGATTTGGGGGAAAAATTTAAGTTTGGCGTGGGACTTCTCCTGCTCTGGGAAGGGATTGTGGGAATAATTCTCTTTAGTCATTATGGAGATCAGGGGCATACCGCGTATGGGATAATTGCAATCATTGGCGGAGCAATTTTTCTGTTCCTCAGCGTGAAACCGCGAGAAGAAAGACCTTCATTTCGCCTTTTTAAAACGGCGGACCAAGTCTTTTTCGCGATCCTTTTTTTATCTGCCGGCTTATTGGTATTTTTCCTAACGCTATTCGGTGAGACTGGGGGCAGTGTGGTATCAAATTATTACATTTCAGGGGTATTACTCTCGTGGGGAGTGCTTCCATTCACCTGGATTCTGGTGAAACGCATTAGAAACATTGAAGAGAAAAAACTCGAACCAAGGCTGGAGATCATTGAATTTGGTGAAATTCAGGAACAAGAGATTGCGCATGAGTTGAAAATCGCGGGAATCAGTCCAACTGGAGAGGTTCAAATGATAATAAAAAGGGTTGGATACTCAGATCCCGTATACGCGAGGAAAATCATTCGGGCTTGGCCTTGGAGGGCGAAGGGACGCTTAATTTTAACGGACGCGGAATTAATTTTTCTCAGCGTAAAAAAGAAGAAGATTAATTTTTCCATTCCCATCTCCGAAATTGGTACCATTCACCCGTTCCCCGCGAGATCTGGGGCGTTATCCTATACATGGTGTGAAGTTCTGTATGGGAATCCAAAGATCTCGGCGATCTTCACGACCAGATTTTTTGGCGCGGATATATACAATCTGAAACTGCTGGAAACGCTTCAAACCTGGTATGATCGATGGACTAACGAAGTAGGAGATCAATGATGAATATCGCGAGACGGTTCAGTCTGTATAAGAACGCTGTAATTTTTCAGGGTTTAGTCTTGAATGTGGTCTTTCACTTCGTAATTTTTCAATCAGTCCTACAGATTCCACCCGTTTATCTCTTGATAAATATTGTACCGATAGTGTTCTTTTTAATAGGGCTTGCTCTCATAGGAAATCGTCTAGACCTTCGAAGAGAGTTTAACTTAGATAATTATGCATCGATTATGTGGGCGGATCATATTTTATTCCTACTGACATTTGCGGTTCTCATTCCTGACGCCGTTCAGAGCCTTTTTCCCTTTCTTGTCTCCTTTTCCATAAATACTGCGATCATAGGATTTTGTAGCCTGAAAATACTACAGATAAAATATAAAAAGGAGGAGTGAATGAATGAGAGGCTACTAAGAAAGGGTAGAATAATTTTAATTCAAATTTTTCAAAATTAGCCAGAGGAGTATCATTGAATAGAAAAGGAATGTCTATAGATTTTTCTAAACAGACTTCTATGCACAACTTACACCCACGAGATTGATAATTGTCAATTCCAGTATAAAGATCAAGGATCACAAAATCACTTAACTTTATATAATTGCACTTATTTCAAAAACATGAGACTTATTTGCAGAGATGTATAGTGAGGTAGGAACGACCCAAAATTTACTCGCTTCATAGCTGGTAAGTCTCGAAAACTCGCAAAAATTAGGGGGAATGAAATGAGAAGGAGAAATAATATTAGTTTGTTTTTTTTGATTTTACTTGTTTGTTGCATATTCCCAGTTGTCATGGGGGGTTTAAACGCAGAAAAAATGCAATCTGAGGAGCAAATCACTGCAGAGACCTCGTTTGAGACAGAATCTGGGACTTCACAGGAATGGTTTATAATGTTGGGCATTGAAAATTTCTATGATAGTGATATTGCGGTTGATTCATCCGATAACTGTTATGTAGTCGGTTCAAATGGATCTAACGTGTTTCTCGCGAAGTATTTGTCTAACGGGACACAGCTTTGGAACCAGACGTGGGGGGAATCTGGTGATGACTACGGTTATGGGATTGCCATTGATTCTAGTAATAATTCGTTGTACATTGTGGGGGAGACTGAGAGTTTTGGAGTGGGCGGTGCGGATGGATTTTTGGTAAAATATGATTTAGATGGGAACCAGTTATGGAACCGGACGTGGGGTGGAGCTGCCGATGACGCCGGGTACAGCGTTGCACTGGACAGTGCCGGGAATTGCAGCATCGCGGGTAAAATTAATAACGTCAATGATTACAATAGCGATGCTTTCCTCATCAAATTTGATTCTAACGGCACTCAGCTGTGGAATCGGACGCTAGGTGGCTCCGCTTACGATGAAGCCCCAGGAGTTGTCATTGATGATGAAAATAATTGCTATCTTGCCGTGACCAATGGCACTTTTATCGCAGGGGAATTCAACACGACCTACAGCATCTTCATTGCTAAATATACCTCCAACGGAACTGCAATCTGGAATCGAACGTCAAGTGACCTAGCCACGGGTATTTGTCATGACATCGCGATCGATGGACTGAATAACTTTTACATCGTGGGACGGCTATGGGAGATGCTGGTCCTAAAGTTCGACTCAGATGGAAATCAGCTCTGGACTCGCACTTGGCTTGATGACATTCATCGTGGCGCAGATATTGCCATTGATCACGAGAACAACTGCTATATTACCGGTAAAGTGACTTTTCGCGACTTTTTTACAACACGCTATGCAGCGTTTATCATCAAGTACAGTCCTTCGGGCAATGAAATGGGTCATCGGTTCATCTATGACGATGACATTTATTGGGGGGAGGGAATTGCAGTGGATGGCACCAATAATTTTTTTGTTGTAGGGGCTGTTTGGGGACAGACCTTTATCTTTAAAGGAACAATTCTCTATCCCAATCAAACTCCAGGATTGGAATGTCTCTATATAATCATTCAATGTCAGATAATGGGATTAGTATTCC
>JAEOSY010000081.1 GCA_016840125.1 Candidatus Helarchaeota archaeon
ATTTAAATATTCTTCATCTAAATATTCCATTAAACTAAGGCTAAGTGGAATGAATATAGCTACAGCGGCTGTGTTTGACATAAACATAGAAAAGATTGCGCTAAGAGCCATCATTGCAAAAATAATAAGCTTCGTATTAGCTGGGACAAGAGATAAGATGGTGACTGATAAGAAGGTATCTAATTTTACACGTTTCATTGCTTCAGCCATGAGAAAACCAGCAAAAAACAAAATAATAATCGGGCTAAAGAACAAAGATAATGATCCCGTTGCAGTATCGATATCGAAAATGACAATAGCTACTGGAACGAGTAATGCGCTTGCTGATAAAGGAATGATTTCAGTCATCCATAAAAACGAAACCATTAGGAGTAATCCCAGAGCTATATTGGAATATTTAATAATTTGAAACTCAAATAGGAAAACCTGATTTATGACTTCTTTGGGTGAAAATTTTTCCTTAAAATTACCTTTTGATATTGAAGCAACAAAATTATTTAGTTTAAGATCCTCAGTAATATTTTCTGTATTATTAATGGTTACACTAAATGTGATTTTTTTTCCTACCTGACTAGAATATGATTCAAATGAATTTATAATAATTTGATAATTATTAGATGAATTAGATATAATAAGAGGTTTTTCTGGGACATAAATACTGGAATTTAGCTGGAAAACAAAATCAACTTGAGTACTTGAATCCTTGTATATAAAGGTAACAGTTCCCTTATAATTACCATCAGTCATTGTTGGGGGAGCCAATAAATAACCAAGAAAAAATAAGGAAAGTGCAGAAATAACAAAAATAATCTTTTTTCTGGTGATTTTGGTTTCTGGGTCACCTAACATCACAGACATCCAAGAACCTTCACAAAAATCTTATATTTTAAATATTCTTGAAAAGCGTTACAACTTTCTCTCAAGCGATAATTAGGCCTAAATTGCATCTTTTGCTTCAGCGTACCCAAAAAATCAGCCTTTCAATTGTTATATTTCAGAAAACCTAAAATTATTAACTGAATTTAGATTAATACCGATTTTAGGAAATAATAGGAGTAGTGGAGAACTACAAATTCAAATTTAAGAAAAAAGAAAAAGGAGAAAGAAAGACTCTTAGGCGATGAAATCCTGTTTAGTAATCCGTTTCTTCAATGTAAACCAAAATAATACCAGACATATAACAGATCCAATTAGGGCGGGAGGAAGGAAATCAAAGAAAGTTATTTGGCCTAGGAATACACCTATAAAATCAAAATAACCAAAGGGGGAAAGATAAATTAGTGATTGGAAATTAAGAGTGAAGCCAATAAGAAGGATCATTATTGCAATGAAGAAACTGATAGTTATGGTCATTAGTGCATTTTTTTGATGAAATACCAGGGTCAAAGAGACAAAGAAAATGAAAATGATACAATATGCCCATGTAGCAGCCACATAACCCAAGATTGTCGGTTCTATGTCTGTATATACACCGAAAAAGACTTCTGCACCAAGAATACTTGCTAAACTTCCTAGAAATAATAATATAATGTAAAATAATCCACTTAAAGTACGAGTAAAGTATATTTTTTCTGCGGTTTGTGGGAGGATCCATGTAGTCTCTGAATATCCATTTTTATAATCTCGGGTAGAAATATCATACACAAGATAGAGAAGAAAGGGACCAAAAGACATCCAACCAAAAGCTAATACCTCAATAGTAATCAAATATGCAAGATTATTCATTGAAGGATCATAACGGTAATTAAACATGGCTGAATTGATCATTGGTTGATCTAAACTAGCTAAAACCGAAGCAATACCCGTTTCACCACTCTGAACATAAATCAAAACCATATATGATGAAATAGTCATAATGAAAACAAGAAATATCACAAATAATCCGGAGTTAGAATGGAGTTGATCGCGGAATGCTGGATTTTTCCATCCAAGTCTCGAGATCAACGCATCTAAAGGCTTTTTAACAACTAAAATCCTGTCCCGTGTACTCGTTGATATCTGTTCTTTTTCTTTAACTTCAGTAAAAGTGTATATACCTCCTTCTAAGAAATCTTTTCGATCAAGAATGAAAACGGTAAGAAAAATTAGAAAGAAGATTAATACTAAAGTAATGGCTATAAATTGCTCGTTCCAAGTTCCTAAAAAACTATGAACGGTAATTTCTGCCTGAGAATAAAGGCTGATTTGTCTTAGAATATCAAATTCTGGAATAGCTCGCGTTTGATCAATCAAAAATGAAAAAATAAAATATCCTCCTCCAATTTTGATTCCAGCGGCCTTAGAGAAGTTTAAGGAAGAACCAAAAGCTGTCAAAAAGAGAATAAATCCTGCTAAAATTAGAGCTAGCACAAATCCTATTGTAAGATTTCTCACACTTTCTAAGGTTTGATTAAGATAAGCATGAATTATTGCTATGATGTAAGCTGGAAGAATACCTAGGATGAGGAGGAAAGAAGCTAAAATTGAATTCTCAAAATAAAATTTTACTGTAGATTTCGGTGTACTAAAGAGATATTCTTTTCCTTCTTTTTCCTTAAAAGGGAGAATATTAGTCCCAAGAAAAACGGCTAAAATTGGTAAGAAAATAGTTAAAGACATGTTTACCATTAACAGAAGCCAGAAATGATATCCAGGATTATCTAATGTAAGTGTGCCTAATACACTTAGATAACTAACGTAAGTTTCAAGATTTTCCTCACCTGGATACATTGAACCATTAACAGCTACCCCTATGGTTAAAAAAGAAACAATTATGATTAGAAAAGTTCGATAACGATAAAGGTGGAAATAAAAACGACGAATCCAATTTACTGGTGTAACTGACATCAAAAGGCCTCCTAACTTCCATAGAATTGTAGAAAATACGTTTCAAGACTTGCAGGAGGGTAAGATAATTCAATTGGATCCATAGGGAGAAGAATATTCAAGAAATTTCGTATTGAATCTTCCTTTTTAACCAAAAGCTTGATTTTATTATCCTTAAATTCGATCATATTATCAGCTAAGGTTGAAAGCCGTTCTTGGTCTGGTTGGAGCAAAGTTACTTCCAAAACACGAGCAACTTCCTTATTTAAACTCTCCACATCAAGGATATTTACTAGCTGGCCCTCTTTAACAATTCCTACCCGATCAGATATACGTTGAACCTCATCTAAGTTATGAGAACTGAAAAAAACTGTTTTATTTCGTTCTCGTGCATCAAGTAATAAATTATGAACTTCTTGTTGAAGTAACGGATCTAATCCACTAGTTGGTTCATCCAGAAGTAGAATTTCTGGATCATGCATCATTCCAGCAATTACCGCTACTTTCTGTTTATTACCCCTTGAAAGTTCTTTAATTCGACGTTTTACAGGTAAATTGAAACGATCGATTAAATCATCTCTTAGGGGGCTGGCAATTCCACGCATACTTTCAATATAATCAAGAAAATCTTGGGCAATATAATTTTCAGGAAGGTTAATCCCTTCAGGTATATACCCCATCTTCTTGCGTAGTTCAGGATTGGAACGTGAAAGAAGTTGACCATCTAGGGTGATTTGCCCTTTCGATGGCAGAAGAATACCCATTACACATCGAAGAGTTGTTGTTTTCCCTGCCCCATTGGGGCCTAAGAACCCAAATATCTCTCCATTCATTATTTCTAAATTTAAATCCTCTATCCCGCGTATTGAACCATAAAATTTAGTTAATCCATCAATTTTGAGTTTTATCTGAGATTTCATATCTAATCCTTTCCATTAATTGCACTATTTGCGTCACTGGTGCAATGATTTGCGTTTCATTGAAATGCAAAATAGATATATAAGATTATCCTCTAAGGTAAATACTAAATCTAGTGAACAAATACTAATTAGTTAGAGAAATATTCAGATAATACGGCTTTTAGGATGTGACTATTTATTTTAGAATATATAGAACTTTCAGTACATGAGCGTAAGTTTGTTAAATTGTATGGAGACCTATTTTATATCAACAATAAGGCAAAAAACTATGGAATGATATTTGCTTTACTTCTCCTAAAAGCTAATGAACCAAGAAAAGGATTATCTCAAGAGCAAATAGTAGATTGTTTAATAGGGAATGAAATTGTCTCTCAAATTTCAAGAAGTACAGTTTCAAGAACCCTAAAATCCCTTAATAAAGGGTACTTTTGTGATTTCGAAGGAGATAACGTCCGTGAAAAACGGAAGTACTTCACAAAGCGAAGAATTAAAGATTTATCCGTGGGAAGGCTGAAGCACAATATCCAAGATGGAGAACTTATTATTCAAAAATTGTCTAATCTAATAATGGAAATTCCAGAGATAGACAAAAAAGTCGAAAAAAATTCCAACCTGATTGGATTAGTAGAAGAAATCATATTGATTTTTGAAATCGTCAACGAATTATACGAGGAAATGCTAATAAAAACACAAGAACGAATTAAAGACGTATAGTGAATCAAACGACCCCTTTACCCTAAACATTCCTGTAAAGCATCAATTAATCCCTGAAGGTTATCTATAAACATAAAATGGCCAGAATTAGGGATAATAATTGGTTTTACTCCATATTTTCGTAATTCCTCTGGATCAGGAGTATCGGGGGTAGGTTTCTTTGCTCCTTGGGGAAAATTCTGATCCCCAAATAGGAAGAAGCGTGGAATAGGCAAATTATAAAATTTCTGATGGAAAGTATCAGGAAGGGTCACTAGTGAGACCGCACTCCGATAGATCCCACACGAATCAGCATCTTTCCAGGAGGCAAGGATCGATGTACTAATTGGATTCCCTTTCTTAGCTTGATTACGTAAATTTTTGATATAATTAGGGAATTCAATATTAATCCAATCCTGTTCAGAAAAGCTGGTAACCCACTTGGTGCCGTCTCCTCCGCCAGGATAAAGATTACTCTCAGCGATTGCTAATTTGGTCACTAAATCAGACCGAAGATACGCTAGGTAAATTGCAACAGTCCCACCCATACTATGACCAAATATTTTACAAGAGGAGATTTGTTCGTGATTTAGAATTTTCATAACTACGTTAGCGTGGGATTCCATGTCATGATCAAAACCAGTGGGAGAGTCACTCATCCCACACCCGAAGTAATCGACCAAGATAGATCGGTACCGCGAAAATAACGGATGAGAAACAATTTCAGCGAAAAGAGGCATCGCAGGAGAATTCAGACCGGGAAGATACAGAAGAATATCTTCACTCTCACCGAGATCATAATAGCTAACCAATGCATCATATTCTTCGATGAAAAGGGATTTCATGAAAAAAAGAAACACGAGATTCCTTTAATATTTTTGGTGGGATCTCTCTATCAAACGGGAGTAACTAGGTTTCTTAGGATGACTATGCAGAATCAAACTATTCAAGATAAGAAATGGAAAAATTAAATGCTGATAATGAGGAAAAAAAGGAAAAATTTAGGGAAGGAGAGGGGGAGAAATGATCCCCCTCTAAGCGGGACGACGGGAAGAACGGGCTGCAAAAACGACCAGGACAATACCAAAGAGGAAGAAAAAGGCAATAAGGCAGAAGG
>JAEOSY010000673.1 GCA_016840125.1 Candidatus Helarchaeota archaeon
CCAGAGCTGCGATAGAATATGCCCCGCGCTCAATATTGGCTGGATACTCATAGCAATATTCTTTTATAGCTTCTAATATTGGGATTGGAACTGGGGTGGTGGCTGCATTGTCTACATACACATATTTTTGCATTATTGGTATCTGCTCTCGCACTTCTTCTGGAGTTAAGGGACACATTTTTCAGTTTTTCTCCAATTAATTTTAGGAATACTTTCAAAGGGATTGATAATATTTCAAACATGTAATGAATTTAAATTTGATTCGATTAACTAATATTCTGAGGAATCTAAAATGGATTTAATCTTTGGACTCTTTTTTATAGAGATTACAATAGAACTCGAATTGTTTTTCTTTTTCTTAAGTCGGATCCGAAGCACCGATGATAAACTGCAAAGGAAATTGGTTGTATTACTTGGAATCTATTTCCTGTTACTCGCAGTTGGGCGATCATTTCTGATTTATTACGATTTCTATACTAGTTCGACATTGACCTTTTATTACAATATAGGAACTGGACTTTCATTATTGGGAATGGTTTTCTTTATCCTGCTGGCTGAAAATATTGTCCCCAAAAAGACGTACTACCTTTTCTCGTTATTAGGTTGTGCGACTTTACTTGCAATATTCTTTGTCGATCTTCAGACAGCGAAAAGTATCCTCTATGTGATGATCCCCTTCATCTTTTTAATTGGATTTACTTTCCTTACCTATCTCATTCGAATGACAAGTGGTAGTGTAAGATATAATTTCATTCTTATTTTCTTCGGTCAATTACTTTTCGGAGTAGGGCAGGGGCTCAATACCGATTGGATTAGTAATTGGTTTTTGTCTGAGCTTAGCTTTGAGATCAATTATATAGCTCTAATGACCATAATCGGCGGTTTAGGACTTATAGCTCTTGGATTTTGGCACCTCCCTTCTTTTAGTGAAATTGAATGGCACTCAAAGATGTTGCAACTCTTTGTAATTACCAACACACATGGTATCTGTTGTTTCCATTTTGCATTCCGCCAATCAGCTGAAGAGCAACAGGATTCAGATTTGATTTCAAGTGGTGTTACGGGAATTATTGCGTTTATAAAGGAGATAACAAGTAGTAAAAAAAATCTTAAAGAGGTAGACCATGAAGATGTTCAAATGCTCTTTGAATATGGGGAACATACGGTCACAGCCTTGCTTACAGAGGAGTTACTCGAGGTTTATCATCATAAATTAAAAAAATTCGTAGAAAGATTTGAGGAGTGGTTTTTACCTATGTTTAAAGATTGGACAGGTTCAATGAACGAATTTCAAACTGCAACGGATCTTGTAGAGCAAATCTTTGAATACAAAGAGAAAAACCTTCAAGCGGCCTCGGATTAACGTGATTTAATGAATGTGGAAATTATTAATACAGGAAATGAATTACTCAACGGGAAGATTAAGAATACAAACGTATCCTGGTTAATTAAGAACATAACGCGATTAGGCGCTCGTATAATTCAATATTCTGTGATACCTGACGACTTAGAAATAATCAGATCAGCCCTCCGCGCTGCATTGACGCGTTCTGCTGAATTCATCATCACTACAGGTGGTTTAGGCGCAACTTATGACGATATGACACTTACCGCGATTGCAGAGGTCGTAGGACAACCTTTAAAACTTAATCCAAAAGCTCTGGAAATGGTTGAATCTAAGTTTGAATACGCTAGACGGCTTGGCTGGACAAATGTCGATTTAATTTCTGAACACTGGAAGAAAATGGCTGTGATTCCAGAGCAGAGCATCCCTTTAGAAAATCCTCCCGGAGCCGCGCCGGGGGTTCAAATTGAATATGAGGGAAAAATGATTTTTGCCCTACCGGGACCTCCGAATGAACTCAAAGCGATATTCCGAAAATATCTGCGACCTCTTATTAAAAAGCAGATTAAAACCAAAACACCGGAAGTACATTTTTACATAAAAGGTTTAATCGAACCAACTATCTCTGGGATTATTGACTCCACTTTTACAAAATTTAAAGGAGTATGGGTGAAAAGTCACCCAATGCTCCATACGGGTAAATTGATGCTTGAAATTCATATTACCTTACAGGAAGGGTATAATTCGCCAGAATTAGTAGCGGATGCAAAGAAATATTTTATTAAAGCAATAGAGAAACTTGGGCGCGGTCAAATTTTGATGGATATTAAGGGTGATTAAATGGTTATAGTAGAATTTTTAGTTGGGTGTGCGGGAACTGGGAAATCCACATTAACTGGAATGTATCGTGATTGGCTAAATGATCAACCAGATATAGATGCAATTGCAGTGAATTTCGATCCAGGCGCGATTCAAATTCCCTACAAAGCAGATGTTGATATTCGCGATTACATTCGAATTGAGGATGTAATAGAACAATATAAACTCGGACCTAATGGTGCTCTTGTAGCCGCCACGGATTTAACTATTAATTTTCTCAATGAAATCAAAAAGGACATTAATGAATTCCGCCCAAATCATGTAATCGTTGATACCCCTGGACAAATGGAATTATTTGCATTTCGTAGCTCCGGCCTCTTCATTCTGGCGTCTTTAGGGGGGCAAAAGAGCATCATGAACTATTTAATAGATCCTAACCTTGCTAGACGTCCTAGTGGATTCGTGACTGCCCTATTCCTTGGATTGTCTGTACAGACGCGATTTCATGTACCTCAACAATATATCCTCTCCAAAATCGATATCTTATCAGAGGAAGAAACTGAGCAGATTGTGGAATGGTCGACTGACTTTGATAAACTGGAAAACGCCATTGACATCGAAGCCAAAGGGGAACGACGCGAGTTGAATACCCAATTAATTCAAGCATTAAGAATTCTCGACATAAGTGGTGAATTACTCCCAATTTCTAGTGTAGAAAACATTGGTATAGATGATCTCTATGCTTCCATCTCTCGAATTGCTCTCGGTGGCGAAGATTTTCAAGAATTAACCTAGTTCCCCTATTTCATGAAACAAAAACATTTATGAAAAATATCTTCTTAGGTTTCTCACATTAAAATTAAACTTATCACTTCATGATTGAGTTGAATAAGATGAGCGAAACGGTCAAAAAAATAATAAATGAAGCATTGGCTGAGAATCGGACAGCATTAATGGAACACGAATCCAAACAAATAATTAATGCGTATGGTATTCAATCCTCGCAAGAATTCGTGGTAAATTCAGCTGATGAAGCAATTAAATCTGCGAAGAAGATCGGTTATCCAGTTGTTTGTAAAATTGTATCCCCGGATATTCTTCACAAAACTGATGCCGGAGGTATTAAATTAAATCTAAAGAGCGATGAAGAAGTCAAGCAAGCTTACGAGGACATTATGAAAAGCGCTAAGGCCTATAAGGCGGATGCTAATATTGTCGGAATTAACGTGCAAGAAATGGCGAAAGAGGGAATTACCGAAGTCATTATAGGGCTTACAACTGATCCCCAGTTTGGACCTGCTTTAATGTTTGGATTGGGGGGCATATTTGTTGAAATCTATAAGGATGTTTCGTTTAGAGTTTGTCCAATCACCGAATACGATGCACGTGAGATGATAGAAGAAATTAAAGCCTTTCCTATTCTTGATGGATTCCGCGGACGTCCCAAAGGGGATGTAGATACGCTCGTCGACATCTTGTTAAAATCCTCAAAATTAGCTCTGGATTTTCCAGAAATTGACCAGATGGATTTGAATCCTGTCATTGCCTATGAAAAAGGAAAAGGCTGTGCAGTCGTTGATGCCCGAATTATTTTGAAGGAAAAGGAAAAATAATCTACCTTTTTTTATATAATTCCTTCTTTTATTTTACTTTAAATAACTAAATTTTGCATCTAATAACAAATAACTTAACTGATTATAAGCGGTTTTCACATCGCTCTGCTCAATCTTAGAGTGCTGCGCAAAATAGGAACTTCTGTAGGCTAGAAAGACTAGAACTGTTGTGATCTGTATAATAAACTTGGGATGATTCAATAATAATTCCTTACGGCCTAAATTTTTCACGAGAAGATGGGCGAACCATTTTTTCAGTTGAAGAAGGTAATCCCGCGCTTCTTTTGTACTATCCTTTTTAAAGGCAGTGAACAGAAAATCTTGGATTTGTCTTTCAGGAGATGCCTCTCCAGTCGGAAAAACCTTAATTTGAATGTGCTCAATCTGCTCAATTCTAGGGGAAAGAACCAACTTATCACAGAGTTGAAAGATTACATCAAAAAGTTCTTCGTCGATGTAAACATTCTGTTTTAATGCATAAATGACCGAAAGAAATTGGATGAGGTTAACTAATAAGTGCCGATTATACTCCAATCCCCCAAAATTTTTATGTCGTAAAATCTTTGAGATGCGTAAATCTGTTTTATAATAGTGAGTATGCTGTAAGAATTTCTGAATATCCCAGGGAATTTCAATTAAACATAAATTCATTAATAATTGGGAATTTTTCAGTAAGCGGTATAAATTGTAAAGCGTTTCTATTTCTGAGATAATTTTACTATCAAAAAGAATTTTTTTAATAAAATATTGACTTTTTTCAAGTAATCGTTTTGTTAGAATGATTTTGGGATTATTTTTTTCTTGAAGATACCCCAAAATTTCTAGCGCATTTATATAATCATCCAGCATCTCTTTCTTTTGTTTCTTTTTTAATTCATTAATATTTTCGAGGATTCTTTTCATGCGATCTTGAATAGCTAATACATATTCTTCTGCTTCATATGATAGTTTTCTACGTATTAGATTACGGTAGAAGGAGAAGAGGGGTAGTTGATGTAAAACAAAAAGCTTGCTTGTGTCTATTTGATCTATATTTAGCAAACTTGCGATATCTTGCGCAGTAATGAGATGAAAATATACCACCAGTGAAGCTTTCATATCTCGAGGTTCTAAATAATCATGGTTCCGATGAACTGCGATAGTTTTTGCTAAAAATAGAATAAATTGCTCTAATTTTTTACGGAAAAAAAGCACATCCGGAGAAATTTTATAAAAATCCTGGCTATCTAAATAATTTATTAAAATTCTCCTTGTACTTGGTTCAATTACAAGCATACCCATTCGTTTAAAAAAATTTGCAGGTAATATACTCCCTGATGGCATTTCTTCTTTCACTAAAAGGGATTGAGCAATGGGCAAGCTTACTGAACCTCACCATCAATTCCACTCACACGGAATTTATATATCAAGAATATCGGGATGATATATAATCTAAAGTATGCACCAAAAAAATAGGGCTTAAATGGTCTAGTTATCCCTCTAGTTTTGCTCAATTGAAGTAACAAGCACCAATCTTAAATTTTTATTTTATTGGAGTAGAATTCTCTTTAATGGTTACAGATCTTAACGAAATTTTCAGTAAGCATCATTGATAGAAGCATTCTTCGATGATTCTATTTACAATATTAAAAATCTGAATGGTATTTTCAAAAGTTTTAAAAACATTTTTAACTAAGACAATATGAAAAAATGTCACTCTTCGTGAAGATATCCTGCTTATTAATGGTGAGGTTTTGGAAGCAACTCTCGAGCTAGTGGATTTGAAGAATAAATTTAAGCTTATTCGTTCAAGAGCTTATTTTTATAACGAAGAGGCACGAAAATTTGTGGACCTAAGAAATACACTCAACCGTAAGGTTACCCGATTATTAAAAGATTCAAAAGCTGCGAAAAGAAAAAGAAATGACTTGAATCAGAAAGTCCTCGAATTAAAGAAAGAACGTGATACCGTTCGTAAGCAATTAGATGCCCTTTTTGAAGAATTAAATGGTAAAAATCCAGAAGTAAAGCAAAATCATGGAAAGAATTCGTACGGTCAAATAAAAAGACAAATCCACCAAACAGAATGGATCCTCCAGACAAAGAATCTCAGTCCTAGCGAAGAAAAGACCTTAATGGATCGTATTGATGAGTTAGAATCAAAGTTATCTAAGTTAAAAGATGCGAATAAAGTATTTGTGGATCGGAAAAATCTTAAAACAGATATCGAACTAACAAAAACCCAATTGAAAATTCTTTCGGATAAGGTCTACAAGTTATCTCAGGAAAGTCAAATCCACCATAACAAAATGGTTGAATTGCTAAATTTAGTTGATAATGAAGTAAGAAAAGGAGCGGATGATGCGCATCAAAAGTTCTTAGATGCGAAAAAGAAAGCGGACGAATTTTACTCAAAATCTGAAATTCTCCTTCCCCGAATAAAAGAAATTACAAGAGAATTGGGCGAATTTCAAAACATGAAGAATGTTAAAATGGATAAAGTGAAAATAGTAGTTGAAAATCGAGTAGATAAGGCTGTTGAAAAATTTAAATCGGGAAAGCGTTTGACATTAGAGGAATTTACCTTGCTAGTGAACAGGGGCATGCTTTAATAGAGATTTAAATTGTGATGGAATAATCTGTTTTTGTAAGTATTTCTGGACCATTTTTTCTAATCAATACGACATCTTCTATTCGAACGCCTCCAAATTCTGGAATATAAACGCCTGGTTCGATGGTGAAGACCTGATTTTCCATGAGAATATCTTCACTCGTGGAAGCTAAATAGGGTAATTCATGCACATCTAGTCCAACCCCGTGACCCAAAGAATGGACAAAATATTCCTCTAAGCCTTCTTTTAAAAGAAATTTTCTTGCGATTTCGTCAATTTCCGCTGCTTTACTATCTATTAGACAGGCTTTAATGGATTGTTGCTGAGATTCTAAAACGGCATTAAATAAATCTAATTGTTTTTGATTTGGAGTTCCTAGAACAACAGTTCGAGTCATATCTGAACAATAACCCTTATACTTTGCCCCTAAATCAATGATAATCAGATCGCCTTGCTCAATCTTTTTTTTGGAGGAGACGCCATGGGGAAAAGCGGAACGCGATCCTGAGGCAACAATTGTATCAAAAGGGGCTGCTTCAGACCCTTTTTTTCGCATTTCATATTCAATTTCTGCGGCAATTTCAATTTCTGGCTTTCCTTCGGAAATAGCGTTTAAGGCTGCTGTGAGACCTTTATCAGCGATCCTGCAGGCAGTTTTTAATAATTCTACTTCTTCACTACTCTTAATTTTTCTTAAATCCTCAATTAAAGTCGATCCCTTTTCCATTTGAATGAAATTAATTTTCTCAGTAATTTCAAAATAAGATTTAACACTCATTGAATTATCTTCAAATCCCAATTTCTTAATTTTTCTCTGTTTGAGTTTCTGTCCTATTAGCTCTATTAGCTTGTTACTCTTATCCAATTTAATAACTTCAGTATTTTTAACGTTATTCATGACTTCTTCATATTCCAACTCTGGAACAATCATAATTGGGGTGTCTTCAGGAAAAACTAGGAGATATGCAGCTGAACGACTGAAAAAGTTTGTGAAATAATAAACATTAGTAGTGTTTGTGATAAAAAAAGCATCAAGATTCAAATCTTGAATTTCCTTTTGAAGATTTTTAATGCGAGTGCTCATATTTTTACCTCAGAATACTACTTTATTATTAAACTTCAATATCAAATTTTCTAAGCATTTTGATTAAAGTTACAATCGGAAGTCCTACCACATTATAATAACAGCCGTCTATTCGTTCTATGAATTTTCCACCTAATTCTTGTATTTTGTAAGCTCCTGCTGCATCCAAGGGCTCACCAGAATCGATGTATTCTTGAATTTCGCGCTTACTCAACCTCCGCATAAAAACTTTTGTTTTTTCGATCTCTACTTCCATCCGCTTAGTAATTTTTTCAAAAACTACGACTGCTGTAAAGACAAAATGGTTGGTACCACTTAACATCTCCAACATCCGAGAAGCGTCCCGATTGTCCAATGGCTTTTCTAAGATTTCATTGTTTTTAACAACTATCGTATCTGCCGTTATTATTATTCCTTCATCTACTTCATCTAATACACTTTTCATTTTTATTATCGCATTTCGACGCGCAAATTCCTTTGGTTTTATTCCTTCCTTCGAAATTTCTTCTTCTTTTGGAATAATACGTTGAAAATCAATACCAAATTTCTTAAGTAACATATTTCGGCGAGGAGACGCCGAGGCTAAATATAATTTCATCTTGATCTTCGTGATATTACTTATTTAATTTACAGAAAAAAAGGGGAAAAGTTAATTTAAAGACCTTTCTTTATTTCTTTTTGGAATGGATTATCATATTTTTGAATAGATTCCAACATTTTTTGATGTTCTGGTAGAATTAATCCTTGTTGAATTGCGTCCTCTCGCAATTTTTCTATCATTCCTGGAATGTCAATATTCCCAGGGCAAAGTTCCTTACATTTATTGCAGCCACTACATAGATACAATCCCGCTGCTACTGAAGCATTAATTCCCTTAATCAAGGCTGCTTTTACTAACCCTATTGGTCCTGTTGATACACCTGAGTAAAACATTTCGACTCCCGCGTTCCCAATTATGGGACAAGCCATCCAACACCGCCCACAATTGATACAATAAAGCACTTCTTCAAATCCTTTCTCTTTAGCTTTTGTTCGGTAATCATCAACAAGAACCATATGAACTTCCTGCGCTCCATGCATCCCGAGCACTTCTAATCCTCGAATATCGGCCGTTCCACTTGGTCCTTTAATGAACGAGCAGTATGCCCCGCGAAGGTTAAAAGATGCCTCCATGACTCGAATCTGAGTGATGGCATCTTTCCACGTTGGGACAATCTTATCGATACCTGCAATAGCGATATGTTTAGGAGGTAATCTTGTAATTAGAGAAATATTTCCCTCATTTTCCACAAGCCCAATGCTTCCCTCTTCCGCTATAACTGCATTTGCCCCAGTAATCCCTACATTTGCAGCTAAAATCTGCTCTCGTAATTTTTTGCGTCCGAGCTTTACGATATCAGCAGCTTCTGGCTTTACTTCAACACCATAATGCTTTGAGAAGACTTTTGCAATTAATTCCGGAGAAAGATGTGCCGCTGGACCAATTGGTATCCCTGACTTTTCTTTGGAAATTTGGATAATGCGATCACCAATATCAGTTTCTACCAATTCAATACCATTTGCTTCAATTGCCTTGGTTAGACCAATCTCTTTTCCCGTTGTTGTCTTAGATTTCACAACAAGGGGTTCTCCTTCCACTTCTTTCAGTATGTATTCAATAGCTTCTTCACGTGTCTTAGCCAGAATTACTGTGAAAAAATTCTCTTTTAATCTCTTAACTGTTTGATCAACCAATTTGTCCAAATTTTTCACGATTTCCTTTTTTAACTCAATAAATTCAGGCTTTAAAGGATCCAATCGTTCATTCTTCATGATTTTGCCGGTATATCCCACAGTAAAAACCAATTTTAGATCTTTAACACTTTCTATCCCTTGTTCGACCTTTGCCATGATTTGTTTAAATATCTCTTCACTCAAATGCTTAACCTCCTTTACTTAATACTTCAAGTTCTGGAATTAACCCCGCAGAATAAGCTACTAAATCAATTATTTTTAATACTTGGACTTTATGTTCAAATAATTGCGAAACACTATCCAAATTGTAGTAACAAGTTGGACATGCGGTGACAATATTTCTCAATCGCTTTGACATATCTAGATTACTAAGTGACATCTGATTCCGTAATTCAATATATGGATCTCTAATTGGTCCGCCACAACAGTTCGCATGTGCCTTAGAAAATTCCATTTCCTTGAATTTAATTCCTGGAACAGATTTAATAATAAAACGAGGTTCCTCATAAACCCCCGAATGACGGCCTAGATGACATGAATCATGGTAAGTCGCTTTAATGGGGACTTCTTTTGTCAATTTAAGCTTCCCATTTTTAACCAATTCAGCAATCAATTGAGTACTATGCTGAATAGGAATGTTAAATCCCTCATCGACCTTCGGATAATCATGTAGGAACGTTTTAAAACATTCCGGGCAATTTACTATAATTTTTCCTATATTTTTTGATTTGAAATAGGCGATATTTTCTTTAACCTTTTTAACAGCTTCTTCTGTTTGCCCAATCATGAAGAGAGCGCCCCCACAACATGGCTCATCTTCTCGAATTTCCACATCCATACCTACTGCTTCAAAAATCTTTAACATCGCCTTTCCCGTATCAGGATAGGCATGAGCCGTAGTACAACCCACAAAATATAGTGTCTTTCCATCTGAAGTCATCTTACTACACCCAATTATCTTAATGTCAAACTAATTAATTTTAATTAATGAGCTTTTAATTTCTTACCTTTCTTTCATCGTTTCAAAACAGAATTATGAAAGGCTTAAAAATAACCAACGACTTAATGGGCTGAGAAAGGAATCCACATAGTTGGGGTGGATTATATGACTGAAAGTGGTAAAAGTAAGCCTGAACAGATTCAGGCAGTATTAATTGAATTGGAGACCGAAATTCCGGAAATTGAAGCAACGGCCGTTGTTTCTGCAGAAGGTTTCCCTATAGCCTCCGCATTACCTCGTGATGTTGACGAAGCTCGCGTAGGTGCGATTACAGCTGTAATGTTAAACATGGGAGAAAGAGCCGCAATGGAATTTAGTAAGGGTGATCTAAGTCGGGTTATTGTTCATGGAACTGAAGGAAGTCTTCTTTCCTTAGCAGCAGGTGAAGATGCCGTATTAACGATTTCTGCCTCCCATGAGGCCCGATTAGGAATATTATTGCTTTTTGCTGAAAGAGCCGCGGCTAAAATTAGAGAAATTCTATTAACTAACTAATTTTTCCTTTTTTAATTAGTCACCTGTATATTAACAATTTTTTTAAATCCTGAAACCTATTTTTTTATATGGATGCCATAAGACAGGCAATGGAAAGCGTTGAAGAAGCTCGAAATAAAGCCGAAAATTGCCCTTACCATCCGAAATACCATTTTTCAGCTCCTGCGCTATGGATGAACGATCCAAATGGAACTATTTTTCACAAAGGGGAATACCACCTCTT
The DNA here is from genome assembly GCA_016840125.1 of Candidatus Helarchaeota archaeon. The sequence continues at coordinate 10,905 of JAEOSY010000673.1, forward strand.
TTACCAGCATAATCCTTATGGATCTCGGTGGGATTCAATACACTGGGGACATGCAAAAAGTAAGGATCTCGTTCATTGGGAGCATCTACCAATTGCTTTAACCCCATCAACAGAATTGGGCGAACACCACTGTTTTTCAGGATGCTGCGTAATAAATAATGGAATCCCGTCAATTTTATATACCAGCATCAAATTAAAGAGAAGTAGCCTTCTAATTAAGACATTACTCAAAGTAAAGAAGGGCGCTGAACAGTGGCTAGCTACTAGTGACGATGAGATGATAACTTGGAGAAAATATCCAGGAAATCCTGTTATGACTGATGAATTACACGGCTCTTTAAAGGTCAGAGATTGGAGAGACCCCTATATCTGGCATGAGAACGACGTTTGGTTTGCAGCTCTTGGTGGGCATATTAAAGGGCACAAGAATGGTGCTGTTTTTCTATATCAGTCAAAGGATTTAATCAATTGGAAGTATCTTTATCCTCTGTGCGAAGGAACAAAAGCCCAAGGACGTAACGGGGAATGTCCCAATTTCTTTCCGTTAGAGAATAGGCATGTATTAATCGTTTCACCTGAGAATAAAGTGATTTATGCAGTGGGAAAATATGAGAATTACACTTTTACTCCTGAGAAATGGGAACATTTGGATCATGGGCGCTGCTTCTATGCTACGAATACAATTTTTGATGATAAAAATCGGGTAATCCTCTTTGGCTGGATTCAATATGGATGGTTAAGAAGTGGGGGGCTTACTGGCTGGAATGGTTGCATTAGCCTACCACGAATACTCTCTCTAGACCAGAATGGTAAGTTAAAGATTGTGCCTGCACCAGAGCTGGAAGCGTTGCGCAAAACGAGAACCAGTTTGGGTCAATTTTTCTTACAACCTAGTTCTCATATTTCTTTAAATGATTTGAATGGAAATTGTTTTGAAATATCTGCAGAGATTGAGATTCTAGATACTAAAAGATTTGGCTTTGAAATTCTCAAATGCAAGAAAAAAACATTTGTTGGATTTGATACAGAGAAGCAAGAGATTATTGCAGGTAAAGAGAAGGGAAAAATTAATTTTCCTCTGAAAAACGCTAAACTAAAAGTCAGGATATTTATTGATAAATCGGTAATTGAAATGTTTGTTGATGGAAAAACTACAATATCTGCTCTCTTTTATCCTAAAAAGAAAGTAAATCAAAAAATTCTCATTTCAGCTATAGGCGGCAGTGTTCAAATTTCAAATTTAGATGTTTGGGGTTTGGGGGATACCAGAACTAGATGAAATGGATAATAAATTGAATAACAGATAAGATATTGTAGAATTATAATCTTATCTACAAGTTTTCTAAGATTAATTAGCAGAAATCCCCTTTTCTCTCACCTCTACAAAATAAAATTATGAAAGTCTTAAAAACTATTACCCTCTTGGTTATTTGAGAAAAGAAACTTTATATAAGGATGAATGCCAACATATAAAATTAATAGAGAGTGTTAGGTGAAAGTAATCATGATGATAGGAGGCTCAAAACCACAAGAGTTACAGGAAATTCTCAAAGACTTAGAATCATCTATACCTGAAATTGAAGCCGCCGCTATCGTTTCGGCAGAGGGGTTGCCCATTGCATCTGCGCTCCCTCGCGACATCGATGAAACTCGTGTCGCAGCTATGACTGCTGCAATGTTAAGTCTTGGCGAGAGAGCTGCCGCCGAGTTGCGAAAGGGGGAATTAGAACAGGTTTTCGTTCGAGGTAGTCAAGGTTATATTATTAGTATGGCAGCGGGGGAAAATGCAGTCCTGACGGTATCCGCCACGTCGGACGTCAAATTGGGGTTAATTTTTCTCGATATGAAACGTACCGCTAAAAGAATCCTCGGAGCTCTTGAGGGCGATTAAGCTTTTTAAATTTTTATTAAAATGAATCGAGAGCTTGGTTAAATCCACAACTAGGGAGTTTAACATCTATTATCCCACCTAATTTTATCGAATTTTTCAAAAAATCGTAGATTCTAGTTAAAAACAGAAAAGCCTGTCACCTAATAAGTGAGAATAAAGGTAGAGAATAAAAGTAGTATAAACTCTAAAAGAGTTTCACACCTTTCTCTTTTAGGACGATCAGCACGTATTCCTCTTCAGGGGCGATTAGAATTTCTCCTGAAGCGGTTGTAATTGTAAGGAATGACATATTTTCGGTTTCATCTATTTCCGTAACTACATTTCGACACTTTCCAACTAAACTCGTAATTAGCGCAGAAATTTTCTCAGTCTTCTCGGTGGGGAAAGTTGTACTAATGGGTAAACCTTCCGTGTTTGTCACGATAACTCCATTGACTCCTTCAAACCGTTTCAATTTCTTAAGCGTTTCATCGAAGATTCTTCTTCCTATCATTGATATTCACATCCCTTTCTTAAGGATTAATACTCTTTACAATTTACTTTTTAATCAATTATAAATTTACTCTTTTTTATGTATGAAACTATCTTCTTAAGTTTATTTTCAAGAGGTTGATTGATCATCTGAATAATTTCAAGAGTAACTTTGTATGTAAATTAAATAATTTATTTTCGAGAAAAAGCAAGAAAATCCAAATACATAAAAAACAAAAAGGTTAATCAGTAATTATTGGTAAAAGAAAGTTGAGTTGAGGACATTGAGCGCAAAAGAAATTGAAGCTATGTTAGAAAGAGTTATGGATCAGATTCCCGAGGTTGAGGGACTTATAGCATGTGATGCCTCAGGGAAGAAACTTAGTGGGCAGACGATCACGGAAATGGACCATGGTGCGATTATCAAATCGGTATTAGCTGTCTTTAAAGCTGCTAACGATTTAGGGACAAGTGTCGAGAAGGGGGAAGTCAGTGTTGTAAGAGTCAATAGCAAGGAGGGGTATACAATGGTTGTTGGATCCAAGAAGTTAATAGTGATTGGCATTACTGGCTTGGACGCGGTGAATTCAATCTCGTTGGTTATCAGGAATTTACAAATGATTATTGAAAAATTTGGATAAATTTTCGAGTTTATTATTAACTTTTTTCTGAAATTTTGGAGTTATCAAAAAATATCTCTTTTTTACGAACTGATTCAGTCAGGTTGCTTTCCACATAACAGTAATGTTAGTAAGCATGCCTAAATAATGATAAGATGGAGAATCAAGAAAATTGCAGCAATACCAATCAAATCAGCAATTGTCGTTACAAAGGGTGCCACTAAGTTATCGGGGTCTAGTCCTCGTTTGAAGCTAATAAAGGCGATAAACAGGGAAATAAATAGAATGGAAAGATATTCAATGGCTCCAGCTGCTAGTGATATTATTAAGTAATCCACAAGTACCAAACTATCCGAAGTATCAATTAGAGCAGCGACACCATAGCCTGTAAACCCTACAACAATCGACACTAACAACCCACATACAAATAATGCAAGAAAATTAATATACACTAATTTATATCTTCTGAAACGTGGTTCAATTAATCCTGAATGAAGTTGTGTGGTAATTCGCGCTCCAAAGCTGGTGCCAATATCACCTCCAGTGCCTATAATCGCTGGTGTTATGATAAGAATCCCAATTACATTACCAATTGAAAAGGCTGAATTCAGGAGAAACCCTGCAAACACAGTAATAATGGTGACTAACATTAGAGTTGGTAAAGATTCCCATAAAATTCTTTTCACTCCCAATCTTACCATCCCCTTAAGTTAATCCAACTCCTATTGTGAATAATAATTGAGTGATGAATACCAGTGAGATAACGCCGATAACATCCCCAGTCGTGTATAGAATCGGTGAGACAACAACATCAGGATCTAAGCCTTTCCGATAGGTAATAATTGAGAGGATTATAGTGACAATTGCCTGTAAAAAGCCTGAAAGTATTCCAGAAAGCTCGGCAATTAATATAAACCCTAGGAGAGAAAGTTGACTTCCTTCTGCGATCTTTACTGGAAAGAAATAGGTTACTAAATATGCGAGGATTCCAATCCAAATTGGTAAAACTAAGGTTAGAATCATGGTGGCTAGGAAACTCTTTTTAAAAATTGAAGTGTTTTTTCGTAACTGGGGTTTAATAGTTCCAAGATGCAAAGCGGTACTCAGCCTTGCCGAAAATGCACCACCTATCGCCCCTCTAATTGACATGAGTGGCGGAACTAGCACTAATAAACCAATAAGATTATTAAAAACATCCTTAACAGTCCCTAAAAGGAGCCCTACGGCAATACTACCAACGGCAGATAGCATCAAGACTAAGATAGATTCCCGCATAACTGCAGTAGCTTGTGAAAAGCTTCCTTTCTTGGTTAGTGTTGCCCCATTGGGTTATCACCTTAGCCTTCATCTATGCTTTTGCTCCGAATTGGCTTCCAATCAATAATAAATAATTATTTTTGAAAAGGTTTCGTGTTTGATCAAGTCACATCCATTTATAATATTTACTCATGAAAAGATTATGTTCTTATGTAAAATTCAGAGGGGAAAAGTTACGAATCTTCTTCGGACAATTTAGAAAACGGGGAAATTTACATTATCTTTCGGAAGAACGATAAAATTGGGCCTGTAATGGAAGATCAATTGTTCTCTCCTACTTAACATTCAATCAACTTCAAATCATCATAAGGTATGGAGCTAATAAGGACCAACATTATAACATAATTAGAGCAAGAATAATGACCATAAGAATGAAAAAAGAAAAGGTGGATATCGGAATGATTCCAACCGGAAATTAAATTTCCCAAATAAGAACAACCGCAACCCCCAAGGTGCAAATTGGAACTAGCAGGCTTTGTAAGTCAATTCCTCAGGGTAGATCCTGTTTTACATTCTTTTTAATCAGGAAGGGTAATTAAATATATTTAAGCCCAACTATTACAAAGCCAGCAATGACTAATTAGAATTTTCAACCTCTTTTGGACCTTTTTATATTTTTTTTATGTAATTAACGAAACAATCCTTACTTCCAGTGATATCTGACATTAAACTTAATTAAACCTTGAATTATTCGCGGAGTGAAACATCCGTAAAGATTTTAAATAAAAAATTCATACTATTATTCATCAATTCTAATTCTGGTGAAACCATAGACTGACAAAAGAAATTTTTTTTTATTAGAATATGTTTGCAGAATTAAGAGCTACAGAAAAGTGCATCTTTAATGAAATTTTCAGAATTATCCATACGCGATACTACTCTAAAAGGGCTTAACCTTGCGGGTTTCGAGGAACCAACTGATATTC
>JAEOSY010000674.1 GCA_016840125.1 Candidatus Helarchaeota archaeon
GTTCTCCCTTTCTTTCATAGCGTACCGTACCTGTTATACATTGCTTTACATTTTATTTAAATGCGCTTGTGATAGTACAGATTAAATCTTCTGGAAATTCTTAATCTCCGTCAAACTTTGAAATAATATCATAATCACAATGCTTCACCTCTTGTAATCCTCTGTAGAAGGCATCAACGACTTCCTTTGCTGGTAGTCGATATCCCCTGTAATGGAGCATTATATGTTTGATAAAGGGATACTTCTGAGCATATTCTTGAATATTACCACCGGTTTAATCCGTACTACCATCATTTACTATGATCCACTTGGAAGGGTGCAGTTCAGTAAAGACAAATCGAATAGATGTATCTAATTATTACATCGTTTAGCACTTTATTTTAAATACTGGGGTGTTTGAGATGTGGGAAATCATTTTTCCGTAAAATACTTGTATGCAATCAAATGAACCTTTTAATTTACCCTAAGTCCATCACCAGGGTACGGCTACTTCTAAACTTTGGGCTAAATCTTGGAGATTATCTATGGCTTTTGAATCAAGCATAATACCATTCCTTTTCTGCTCTTCAAAACATCGCCACCGAATTTCTCCCGGAATAAGTATTTCTGTAACACCTTTTAGTTTTTTTGACGATTTTATGATGTTTATTAACTCAGACATACGTTCAAAATATTGTTCTAATGGCAGTATTTTAGATATATCTAGGGCTAAGAAAAAATGACCGACATTTGAAGTTCTCTTAAAATTCTTAAACATCGAGGCTACGCCATATGAAATGGCAGCACCAGTTAATACACCACTAAGTATTTCGATCATTAAAATCATACAATAGCCCTTTATGCCGCCAAAGGGCAAAAAAATACCATTTAATGCTTCAGTAGGGTCTACAATTGATTCACCCTTATCATTGATAACCATTCCTTCAGGAATATTTTTTCTCTGTTCTTTTGCTCTTATAACTTCAGTACCAGTGATGGCTGAAGTAGCGAAATCGATTAAAATGGGATATTCGTCCTTTAAAGGGCAACCGAAAGCAAAAGGATTTGGACCAAAGATGGGAGAAATGCCTCCAGGTGGGGCGACCCTAGCAATGGAGTTGGTCATCGCCATGCCTATCTGCCCATTTTGACAGGCTAAATTTACAAAGTAGGCTGCTGTACCAAAATGATTACTGTTTTTTACCCCTACGATACCAACGCCATTATTCTTGGCCATATGAATTGCTTTATTCATTGCTCTATGCCCTACATATTGACCAAATCCATCTTGTCCATCAATAGAACATATTGTTCCGGAGCTATTAGAAAATTTCAGGTGGCAAGGAGATTTTATTAATCCCTTTTCAAATCGTTGTAAGTAGTGAACCAAACGCCAAACACCATAGTTATGTCGGCCGACCAAATCACTCCAAATAAAGTTATCTTTAATTATGGAGGCTTCCTCTGGGTCTAATTTCGATTTTATCAGTAATTCATATATGAAGTTATCTAATTTTTCTGGTGAAACTAAAGTGCTTTCCATCTCAAGCGACTCCCATATTTCTTTATTTAGAGCGAATTTCGAGTTTCATTAAATAGATAAAATTACAACCTCCAGAGGATATGATAAAATGTGTTTTAGCCAACACCATATCCAGGGAGGTTGTATATGAACACTAACGAACTCACTTTCCTTTTTACCTTTGTTGATGACTTTTTTCAAGTTCTTTTTCATACTCCCTTTGGGAAAAAGCTTCGACATCTCTGGGAGAATAAAAGAGGTCCAAAGAAGAAACTGACCTTGTCCGAAGTGGTGACGCAGAACCTGGTGCGGTTTTCCATGCGCATACAGGATCTGAAGACCTTTCATCGAATTGTTGCCACACAGTACAAGAGGTATTTTCCAGAGTTGCCTAATCACGAGAACTTTCTGAAGGCAACAAACCGCTCGGGACTGTTCATCAGCCTGCTGGTGAAGTATCTGCTGCACCTGAACAGCCGCGGTAATGAGAAGCATTTTGTAGATTCGATTGATGTACCGGTATGTAAGAACCACAATATATATAAACATAGAGTAGCAAAAGAGATAGCTGCACGAGGAAGGCGACGAAGGGGTGGTTCTGCGAGTTCAAGCTTCATGGGGTGTGCAACGCCGAGGGGGATCTTGAGAGCATCTTCTTCACCCCTGGAAATGTGAAAGACAACAGGGTGCTGGCTGATTTGATCCTGAATCTGGAAGGTATCTTCGTCTGTGATGCAGGGTATCTGCTGAAGAAGCAAGAGCTGGAGAAGTTCTTCGAGGAAGCGAAACGGCTGTACATTGCGACAAGAAACAACATGAAACGGTCGATGTCGAAGGGACAGTATGAGTTGTTCAAACGCCGCAGTGTGATCGAGAATGTATGGAACACCCTGAAAGAGCGGATGAATATGGCGTATTCCTTTGCGAGAGGAGTGCATGGATTGTTTCGACATTACCTGTATTGTATTTGCAGCTACTTGCTGAGAAATCTATTTGAGAAACTAAATTATGATATAGTGGGTGAAATTCAGCTTGCCAGAACCTGAATTCTAAAACTCGAATTTCGTCCTAAATAATTTATCATCATAATTTCTAGACATTAATTTTACCAATTGATAGGAGTTTTATAATTCGTAATTCTGCAACATACGGAAAAAAATTGTAAAAGCCGCCGTTTTGCTCATATTTAATTACCTACTGCTCTTACCGATTGAAAACCTGAGCCTTCTTTATAATCATGCTACCCGGGCCAGGATTTTTTGTCAAGAATAGAGATTTCTCGTAGTTTCACAGGGTATTCTTGAAAATAGGGATAGGCACTCCTCACCCCTGGGTATTTCTTCTTACATAGCTGTGTGAAAGGAAACGAGAATCAGGAGGCCTTCAGTGCACCCTTATCGAACGGTGGGGCATTGTTTCTTATTTTAACATTTGGTCGACGCGGCACCGCCATCCACGACTATAATATCGACGGGTTTGGTAATGTCCAGGGATTTATGAACCATTAAATTATCCCCGGGAAAGACATTTACTGTATAGGCCGGCCCTACGATCTGCTGGTTATTGTTCAGATTCTTTATGCCTGAATCCATGGTATAGAACCGATTCGTCACATCCGAAATAAGCAGGGTTTTAAAGACTTTATATTTATCAATCAGCTCTTTTACCGGACGCTCAATGGTCTCTTAATTTGAAATCCAGGAACAGGATGAAGTGCTTTGGATCGAGTTTTTTTAACGGTTTTTTTTCATTTTTATTGGAAACACGCATAGTTTAACTCTCTTTGAAAATAATGTGCAGTAATCACTGGTGTCCCATCATAAATCGA
>JAEOSY010000675.1 GCA_016840125.1 Candidatus Helarchaeota archaeon
AAGTTTCCCATCGAATTTGAAGTCTATTTGTTTCTTGTCGGGAATTTCCAGAATGGGGTGTTTGGTTATGTTTTCCATAAAGAATCAGGTTTAAATAATTTGTTTTTATTGATAAGGAGCAATAATATCTATTATTTTATGAAAATCTATTCCCAACCTTTTTACAGTCGCAATCGTGGGGCAACCGTTTTTATTCCAGCCTCGTTCCAAGTAAACCGCATCTTGGAGCTTCTCGTATTGCTCTTCTCGATGTTTACGGAGGATTTTAATCTTCTCTTCAGTAGACATTCCCCCAATATCAAATTTCATCTCTTTTAACTGATTGTCATACCTTTCAGCGCGACTTTCGTATTCGAGAGGAGTAACTGGTCCAACAGCCCTATAAGGTAGATTCGAATCGTGTTCTCGGAGTCCTTTACCTAATCTTATGTTAAATATCCTTTGACAAGTGTATACTCTTTCTGACATTAAGAGGAGATCGTCTATAGTCGATTCTCGCCCCGTCACTGCAGAATAATATTCGGCATACCATTTTTGGTGATCGGGTATTTTGGCGCGGACTAATTCTCCCGTATTCGGATCTTTAATCGGATAATCCGCTTGGCTCTCTGGTTGGATATCGTTCCACGGTAACTTACATAAACCGCATAAACCGAACCAAGTTCGCCATAGTGGGAAATATTGTAGTGCCTTAGCTTTATCCTTAAACGTGGGAATCGAGTTTCGGATTACATCGTCAAAGATAAGCCAGGCTTCGTCGTGCTGTGGGCCTTTATTTGTTAATCCATACCCACCTTGTTGTGCCAACGATTCTTTAGTTACATATTCAGAGAATTCCAATCCTTTGTGTTCCATACCAATATCTTGGACAAACTGTGGATCTGCTCCATATTTTTCGACGAAATAGTTCTTCATGTATTTTATACCCTTTCCAACAATAACTCCAAATCCTTCACCTTTAGCCATTTGATGAATCAATTCGACAGCAGCTTCAGCGTTTCCGAATTTTAACTCTAATCCTCCAGTTCTTTCCTTATTGAGGATACTCGCTTCGAAACACTCCATTACAAAAGCAATTCCTGTACCAACTGAAATAGTATCTATACCATAAGTATCACAATAGAAATTAACTTCTAAAACCCATTTTGGATCCCATACGCCCCAATTTGAGCCACATCCGGCTATAGTCTCGTATTCTGGACCGTCCACTATTAACTTTTGCCCCTTAAAAGGACCCGTTCGAACTTCATATCCCTCTGAATAGTGAGAACAGCTAACAGTACATCCAATCCAGCATCCGTCGCCTCCCTCTTTTCCAGAGTATATCCCTCTCATGATCTCCCTATTGTAAGGGATGTCTTTTCCTCGAATTTCTCTGTGAGCTCCGAAACGGAAATTTTCTGTTGGTAAGAGATCTGTAACATTCATGATATCTGGAAGGTGTCCCGTCCCAACTCGACGCATTTCGTTCTGAACTGGATCAAGTTTGATTATTTCTTGCGTATGTGTTATCCCTATTCTTCTAGCTTCTTCTAAATTAGCCGGATTATTTGAACCAACTGTAACTTTTGGAGAACGACACACTAATGCTTTTATGTTCTTATCAGCAAAAACGGTACCAATTCCCCCTCGTCCCGCTTGTTTATATGATGCCCATTTACGACCGGGAACATACCATGAGAAATTTAACAACCCCCAATTAATATATTTTGCAGCGGGGCCCGTACTTACTACTGAGATTCGCTGTTTTTCGCGGTCATCTTGTGCGTATTGTTCTGTAAGTTGCTGGGTCAATTCATGAGCATAATTAGATAAACCTTCAGATTCTTTGACTTCTTTGATTTGAACTACACCCTCTACTCCATCTATGTACACAATAACATCTTTTTGAGCTTTTCCTTGAATTTCAATGGCATCAAATCCTGAAAATTTTAGATACGGACCGAAATATCCGCCCACATTAGAATCTATAATGATATCTGTCAAGGGAGAAACCGTTGTGACTATTGACTTTCCAGAACCAGGATAAAAGATGTTTCCACCTAACGGTCCTGAAGAGATACAAATTTCGTTCTCAGAATCGTTCCATTTAACAATTTTATCTTGCGGGAGTCCATTCCACATGAGCCAAAGATCGAACCCTTTCCCTCCGATAAAATTCTCTTTCATTCCGTCGGTGACGGGTTTTATCTCAACCTTGTTATTGGCGAGATTAATGTAGAGCGTTCTGTTAGTATATCCTTTCTGGACATCGCGAAGTTCGTATCTTTTTTCAGCTAAAATCAAAAATTATCACCAAGATAAATAGCAAATCAAATATTAATATATAATACTGAGTGTAATAAACAATAAAAATTATTATTATCTCTTCTCCCCCAAATACATGCAAATAAAATCTACTGAAATCCGTGAAAACTAGAGTTCTTAAAAATTAGCGAGTAGTTTTAATTCAAAAATATATTAATTAAATTAACTGCAAATTATTCATACACTAAATATCATCCATCATTAAGACTTTCTGAACCTATTATATAATAGGGTTATAATTCCAACAACCAGTAGAATTACGCCGAGCCATATTAATATGGTCTCATTTCCACCAGACCAACTACTCCCTGCCCCTTCCCAAATGCCAAGTACAGTGAATATCACTCCTATAATTAAGAAACAGAATCCATTAGTAAGTGACCTCTTTATTCGCTTTTTAATCAAAACCGAAAAAGGCTTAACATAAGACTTAGGAAGATTTTGTTTATACCACTCACGTCGGGCGATTTCAAAAGTTTCTTGGTCGATTCCTCTGAATTCCGGCAAGTCTTTAAATCTCTCGTAGTATGGAATGTACGTCCCATCTTTAATCTCTTCTATTCTGTCAGATAAGTGGTTTTTGATTTTAATA
>JAEOSY010000676.1 GCA_016840125.1 Candidatus Helarchaeota archaeon
ATAAGAAAACCACATTTCGGTTTCCAATAGAATGTTTTTTCTACAAGTTTATCTTCTACAGTTTGAATTGACCCATCAAGGGCTTTGTGAATCATTTTGCAAGTTAATGATCGAGCTTTACAATTATAAGGCTCACAACCTGGTTCAAAAAGCAAAATACACTCTGAAAGCTCACCTTTATAATCGATGCTAAAATCTAACCTTCCCTTTGTAAGTTCAATATTTCGCATGATTAAAGTATTATCAAAGGTCGAGTAAGACTTTTTAAATACCATGGTTTCATCTATTCCAATTAGTGGAAGGCAATCTTTAAATACTATTTGGTCAAGCCAACATTTCAAATTTAAGTGCTCAAGGGTACATGATAGATTCCATTGTTGATATGTATTGCTCTTTTTCCCGTTCTCCCATGTTTCTATTCCTAATGATCGAAATGACAGTCTTTCGCGTTCAGCGGCATAATTCACGGAGGTTAGAGCAAAAATGATAATTATAAGCCAGATGGATCTTCTGAATCTAATGTGGCAAAGGCAAAGTAGAAAATTGATTCTTTTTTCTGTTCGCATTTAAAATTCCGTAGATTGTAAAAGTTCATATATTAAAAAAAAGTATTAGAGAATTAATTTGTCAAGAAAACCGGTGGCAACTTAAACCAATGGGATAAAAAAGCTGAGGCGTTTTTGCTCTTGGAGCCCATCGATCTGCTCGGTCAGGCGTTAAAGTTGTCTACTCAAGCACATAGCGATTGAATACGCTCGGATCTTCCCGCTCGGTATAAATACGATCTGCCGTCTTTGTTTTAGGAAAAATCCGAAGTTCGAGTGTTGCAACAGGCATTATATTGACTGCTAAAATTAGGTCCTCCGACCATAATAGGATTTCGTATTGATTGTTATGGCCGGAGAGCTCACCATCTTGAAAACCATAATTAAATCCATCCAATGAATGGCTATAAACGAATGTAATGGTCTCGGTGCAGCGACGTTCATTATGCGTGCAAAAAATTTCTACTGAATTGATCGTCGCCAATGTGAATCCGTACGTGTCCGGATTGACTCTTTTCCACTGCCCTTGAATGGTCGCAATCCCATACTTGGGTCTAACATCAACCCGCTTTTTGGGCGACTTTATGGCGGCGGCAGGAGATTGAGAGGGTGCCGCGGGCAGTTCTGCAGCGAGCGCAGAACGCTCATTTCTTATAGCGTCCTGCTGGTATATTTTGTAACCAAGATCGGCTACCACAAGAGCAATGAGAATCAAAAGCAGGTGAAACCTTCGCATGAGCATATCCTAAATTCCCTTCTCACATTATGGTGCAGACCAAAGGACATTACCCTTTTCGTTAAACAAAACTATTGAAGAAATTGGATGTTGGTGAGTAACGCCTGTTTTTTCATTTTCTGTTTCAACATTTCCAATTACTGTTCGCATATTACCTTTATAATCAGCTAATTTTATATACGTTCCTTTATCGGTCCTTATTTCTAAATCAGAATCCCCTATTCTGCTTCCCCTTCTGGACAATGTAATTGAAGCATGATCTGGATCTTGATCCATTCCGTTCCATGTATCTATTTCAATAACGGCCTTATTGGTTTTAAGAGTTAAACTTGCTCCCCCTTCGTCTGCGCTTAACAACAAACTACTATTATTGACGCCAAGACTCAAAAGACCCACCGGTTTTCCACCAATTTCATTACCCTCAATACTTCCACAAACCTGACCTTTCATATTTACAATCTCAAACTTTTCAGCAACGATGACCTCCTGAGCCTTCGGCTTTTTTTCAGCAAATGCGAATTTCGTCGTTGTAAAAAGCTTATTTGAAATAAATCCACCCACAAAACCAGCAAGTAAAGCTAATAATACTATAAGAGTCTTTTGATTGTTGTTCATTTCAATCATCTCCACTTCCAGTATTTGACAATGTAATAATCCCAACGTCCTGCATAACGATGGTTCGGAGGTGGGTTTTGCTTTAGTCCATCGATCATTATTACCTTACCAGAGCCGTCTTGATAGGAACACTCCCAGTTCTTTTTATCCATGATTGAGCAGTTGACTAATGTAATCGGTATCGCATTGGGAACCTCTGCTAATGATACAACCTCATTCCTTGCTCTGTTCATTCTATATTTTGTGGGATTTCCGCTGTATTCGTATCCGTTGCACCGCCCATTAACATAGGGTCCGGTGCAAATTAATACATAAGAGACCGTCACATCATCGGAGAGATCACACGATCCTATTAAGGTTAAATAGACTAAAAAGCTGCTGTATAAAAAGAATTTCACGTATTTCATGGCCAAACAAATTTATAGGATAGTCAAATTTTATACTCTTTCAGAAGCTGTGATCTGCCAATATTGAAAAATCAAAAATACAGGTGTTGAGATTGCAGCAACATTGGGAAAAATCGGGTTTGTAGATAATGGCCAAAAAAACAAAAAGCCCCACCTCTCTATTTGAGAAATGGGGCATGCATAGTCAAAACATAGCAACCTCAAATTTTAAGGTTAGCGTTTGGACTTCCAACTGAAAATATCAGATAAACATATTAAAGGTCAAGTTCACAACGATAAAGCCCAGCAATAAATGCAATCTTCCGACTGGTAAAATTATTGCTAAGCAAGCATTAAAAAATAGTGTACGTATTGAGACCTGCCTTCCGGCACCGACGCAAAGGCCGATGGGGGGTTGACCGGGGGTCTAAAATGGCGGGTTAAATTTTCCAACCTTCTTTCCAACTTTTCCAACACGAATTTAACAGATTTTCATTCCGATTATCTTTGTCTCCTCACATTAGAAAGCTGAAAAATGAAGTAACCGGTCACGATTCCGCACCAGTTTTTCATATACGGCCTGCAACTTGTTAATCCCACCAAAAAGGATAGGGCCGATATG